>CAYSLW010000064.1:0-8531 GCA_964431955.1 uncultured Candidatus Methanoperedens sp.
ACTTGTTGATAAGTTTGGTTACCGTTCAAGAACAGAACTGATAAGGGAAGCTATAGAGGAGAAGATTGCAAGTCTTAGAGGCGCAAAGATTATGGAGCTTAGGGAAATTACTGATGAGAAGGCAAAAAAAGAACTACTGGAGTACATAAAAGGCAAGGGAAGCATTTATCCCTCAGATGTTGCAGATTTTTTAAGAATCCCTCTTGAACAGGTCTTCAGGATTGTGAACGAATTATTCGCAGAAGATAAAGTAGAGGAAGCATGATAGGCGAAAATGCCGGTGATTCTATAATAGGCGAACGCATAGTATGCGAGGCAAGAGTAGTATCAAAACCCGTGCTTATTCACAGAACAGGAAAGCACAGGGCGCAAAGATTGAAGCTCACAGGAAATCCTGCTGTATGCTGGATAGAAAAGCCCATAAGGGAAAAAGTTTAATAATCCCTACGATAGTCTTAGTTCTTGCTTTTTTGGTAATAATTAGGCTATATGATTATATCTTAACTTTAGAAAAATATACACGAGCTAATTTAAAACAATGAAAATCATCATCATCGACTACGGACTTGGAAACCTGCGCAGCATTGAAAAAGCCCTGCAATACGTGGGCGCAGGTGTTGAAATCTCAAACGAGCCCTCAGCCATCGACCGCGCCGATGCCCTGATACTCCCAGGAGTGGGGGCTTTTCGCGACGCTATGATGCATTTTTCAACGCTTGAGCGCGTGGTTAAGGATGCTGTGGATGAAGGAAAACCCCTGCTTGGGATATGCCTGGGCATGCAGATGCTCGCAACCGAGAGCGAGGAAGGGGGGCTGCATAAAGGCATTGATATAATTCCGGGAAGAGTGATAAAGTTTCCAGCATCTGAACTGAAAGTTCCTCATATGGGATGGAACTCGCTTATCATTAAAAAGAACATTCCTCTGCTAAAAGGCATAGAAGGCGGCTCATTCGTGTATTTTGTGCACTCGTACCATGTAAGCACGGATGATAAATACGAGGCTGCGATGTGTGATTATGGGATAGAGTTCCCCGCGATTATCACCAATGAAGCGGGGAACGTTGTTGGCACGCAGTTCCACCCCGAAAAAAGTGGCGCTGCGGGACTTCGGATGCTTCGGAATTTTGTGGAGAGTTATGGACCTTGAAGGCTATGCTAAACGTGGAATCCTAAGAAACGATAAGAATCTCAAAGAGAAGCTGACCGAAGGGATACTTGAAATAAAAAACATCTCGCGAAAGCATGCCGGTGAGATAGCCAGGGCAGTTATCGTGGAAGCAAAAGCTACCATAAACCCAAAGGGCGATGTGCTCAAGCCAGTAATCTCGGGCGTTACAATGGGGGAATTCGGTGTTGGCTCGCGCGGCGCGGGCGATTTCTATACCCATGAGAAGATTGCCGAGGTAATCGGGAGAACCTCTGCAGTAGTGGATTCATCGCATCTTGACGATTCTGGTGTGGTGCGAGCTTATGGGAAGTATCTCGTGGTCACCATAGACGGTATGCATTCACGCCTCTCGGATTTCCCCTTCCTCGCTGGCTTTCATGTCGCACGCGCGGCTCTTCGTGATGTATATGTCATGGGCGCGCGCCCTGTGGCATTATTCTCGGACATCCATGTGGCTGACGACGGGGATGTGGCAAAGATTTTCGACCATATAGCAGGGATTACTGCTGTCTCAGAATTAACTGGCGTGCCGCTTATAACAGGCAGCACGCTTCGAATCGGCGGTGACATGGTCATCGGAGAAAGAATGACAGGCGGTGTGGGCGCCGCGGGAGTGGCAGAGAGCCTCACGGCGCGCATCCAGGCAAGACCAGGAGATGCCATACTCATGACAGAAGGCGCGGGCGGTGGGACGGTCTCCACTACTGCCCTTTATTACGGGATGCACAAATTAGTGGATGAGACAATAAACCTCAAGTTCATTGACGCATGCGAGGCGCTATTCGAGGCTGGATTGGTTGGAAAAATTCATGCAATGACGGACGTGACAAACGGGGGAGTGAGAGGGGATGCGAAGGAGATTTCAAGGACTGCAGGCGTTAAACTTGTTTTCGAGGAAGAAAAGATGCGCTCGCTTGTGAATAAGAAAGTGCTTGCGATGCTGGATGAGCTTGAGATTGATTACCTTGGCGTGTCGCTGGATGCTTTATTAATTATCGCGCCGCCTGTATATGCTGATGAGATTATGGGTTGCGTGCGGAAAAAGGGTGTGGTGATTGATGTTGTTGGGAAGGTTGAGGGGGGTGACGGGGCTTTTCTGATAGTTAATGGGGAGCATCATGATTTTACGCCGCGCTTCCGTGAGTCTGCCTATACGCCCATCAAGAAGCTTGTGGGCGAGAAGGCTCCGAAGAATTTCGAGGCAATGAAGAGAGCAGTGGATAAAGCAGCGGCGCAGGCTGTTGAGAAGAAAAGACGGATAGTTGGAAGGTTAAGGAGTAAATAGAACCTCTATTTTTTACAAATCTTTTGGGTTATCAACCTTTTATTGCAATAAATCCTGCTTATAATGCCTTTTTAAGTATTTCAAGCGGGTTGGTAATACCGAGATAATGAACTATAATAGGAATCGCCACAAAAGTCCCGAGCATACTGCCCAGATTGGCAAGCCCTGTAACAAGCATTATGCGGAATAACTTGTTCTGCATTAATTCTTTCATGGTTTCAGCCTTCATTATCGTCCTGAAATCCTCTGTCGTCGGGGGGCGAAAATGAAATTCCACAAGACCGGCAAGCCATCCAACGGCTAAAAGGGGATGCAGGAATCCGAACCAGGCAAGACCGAAGGCAGTCAGTGCAGACAGGGGATGTCCTCTGGCAATAATGACCCCAACGGCAGAAAGTATGCCCTGCGTAATAAATAGATACAGTATTGCAGTCAGAAGGGTTGATAAAGATACTCCTCCCGAATATATAAGAAGAGCTAGCAATCCCACAACCATTGCTATTATGGCAACAGTTGCAGCCTTAAACCAGCCAAAACCTTTTTTCGGGAGCGTTGTTAATTCCTCAATTCGGGGGATGGATTCCGGAGCATCAAGATATTTCTGGATACCCTCCCTGTGACCAGCGCCCACAACAGCCACAACACAGCCTTCCCTGGATATATCGAGGAGGTTTTTAGCCATATAAGCATCCCTCTCATCTATCAGGACAGATGCAGCGCTCGGCGCCATTTTCCTTAGTTCGGACACAAGCTGGCTTACAACATCCTCATTCGTAACCGTGTCCATATCGATTTCTTTTCTTCCAAAACCGAGGGATGCGCCAGCGAGAGAACCAAAAAGCTTCAGCTTCTCAAAAAAAGACATTTTATTCCAGAAGCGCCCCAGCGTGAGCTGTATGTCCCTGTCGATAAGTGCCACCCTCGCACCGGTTTTTTCTGCTTTTTCAATGGCAACCAGCATTTCGGCGCCCGGCTTGACTCCCGTGTCGGCGCCTATTTTTTTCTGGATATAGGCAAGGAGCCAGTGCAGCAAAAAGTAGTAGAACTTGCCTCCGCTGAGCAATTCCTTGACATTAATTTCGCGAACCTCTTCTTCCCCTTTTAATGCCTGATATCTTGCTTTATCGAGTTCAACAGCCACGATGTCAGGTTTTTCTCTTTCAATTACTTCATTAACCTCGGCTACGCTTTTACCAGAAACGTGTGCGGTCCCTACCAGGATAATCCTCGGAGTGCCGGATGCAGAAGGATTTCTGTAATTGAAATTGCAGCTTGCAGTGTACGTGCCGTTATTCATGCTATTCCAATAATTGTACGGACCTCAACAGGTCTGTTCTTGTCACAATGCCCACCATCTTTTTGTCTCTGGTAATAATAATTCGTCCGATGTCATTAATGGTCATGAGTTTTAATGCACTCACCGCATCTTCATCTTCATGGAGACTGATAAGCTTTTTTGTCATTATCTCTGAAACCCTGACATTCTTTCTCTCTTCCTTTGGCACCTTCTGCACATCTTTGAACGTCACTATCCCCTTAATTTCGGTATAATCTACCACAGGGTACCCCATGTGTTTGAATTTAAACATAATATCCACAAGTTCTTCTACAGACATCCCTGAATTTACGGTCTTAACCTCTTTAGACATGATGTCTTTTATTTTCACCCTCTCGAGTAAAACACTGACCTCGGTGGACTTTTCCTCCTCCGAAGCGCCTATGTAAATAAAGAATGCGATGAGAATGAGCCAGAAACCTCCAGGGACAAATAATCCAAAAATACCCATGAAGATTGCAAACATCTTGCCTATACCTGCGGCAGCTCTGGTGGCTCTGATATAGGATATCCTGCCTGCAAGCCATGCTCTCAGTACCCTGCCGCCGTCCATTGGAAATGCCGGAATGAGATTAAAGGCACAAAGGACAACGTTCATAAGTCCTATCAACCAGATAAGGCGAAGATAGGGATCGTTTAACGAAAAATCCATTTTTAGAATTTCGTGTATTATTATAAGAATCGAACCGATTAAAAGGCTGACGCCTGGCCCTGCTAATGCCATCTTGAACTCTATCTTAGGGTTTCTTGGAATCTCTTCCATGGAAGCGACGCCTCCAAAGAGGAAAAGTGTTATGCTCTGGATTTTAGTTCCATGTTTTTTAGCAACGTAAGAATGTCCCAGTTCGTGCAAAAGTACGCAGGCGAAAAGCAATAGTGCAGCAGACATCCCCAGAGCATACCGAAGCGATAATGGTTCTACGTCATTAAAACCAAAAAATTTTGGATCATTATCTGCAAAAGCATATCCAAAAACCGGCAGTATAAGAAGAAACGTTATATGTAATTTAATCGGGATACCCATTATTTTTCCTATCTGGATCGAAGCACTCATGAAATTCCTCGCATTAATAATAAGGCTTAATAGGAGTTAAATAGTATAGACTTTGTGGAAGATGCAGCGAAAAAAATATAAGAGGACATTTTTATTATAAACATTTAGCTATTTGAATTTGCGATACTATTAAGGTAAATGACATATTACTTATTAAGGTAACATATGGAAAATACTGAAAACGAATTAAAGAACCAGGATATTCTTGGCGGTCTGGAGATAACATCCACAAAAGACATCGAGGTTCCCAAGAAGTTAATCGAACAGGTCATAGGTCAGGAACACGCTGTGGAAGTGGTCAGGAAAGCAGCTAACCAGCGAAGGCATGTAATGATGCTCGGAATCCCGGGCACAGGGAAGTCGATGCTTGCGAAAGCAATGGCTGAATTGCTTCCAAAAGAAGAATTGCAGGATGTACTGGTATATAACAATCCAGACGATTCAAATAACCCCAAGATACGCATAGTTCCTGCCGGGAAAGGTAAGGAAATTACAGATGCCCACAAGCTCGAAGCACAGAAGAGAACGCAAGCAAGGAATATGTTCATTATGCTTCTTGTTCTCGGCATCGTAGGATACTCATTTTTTGTAGAAGAGTATCTCATGGGAATTATAGCAGCCGTATTGATTGCTATGATGATGCGCCAGTTCATGCCAAAGGAAACGGCATTAATTCCGAAACTTCTTGTTTCGAATACGGGTAAGGAAGTAGCGTCTTATATTGATGCCACAGGAGCGCATGCAGGCGCTCTCCTTGGCGATGTCCGCCATGACCCTTTCCAGTCTGGAGGGCTTGAAACCCCTGCTCACGACAGAGTTGAGAGCGGAGCAATACATAAAGCGCATAAAGGAGTCCTGTTTATAGACGAAATAAATACGCTCAGGATTGAATCCCAGCAGAATCTTCTGACTGCCCTGCAGGAGAAGGAGTTTGCAATTACAGGACAATCGGAACGTTCAAGCGGAGCAATGGTAAAAACAGATCCTGTTCCATGCGATTTCATCATGATCGCGGCGGGAAATCTTGATGCTATAAAGGGTATGCACCCGGCGCTGCGCTCGCGCATCAAAGGATACGGGTATGAAGTGTATATGAGCGATACCATTCCCGATACTCCTGACAACAGGCAGAAGCTTGTCAGGTTCGTTGCCCAGGAAGTGGTAAGGGACGGCAAGATACCGCATTTTGACCACAGTGCAATCGAAGAAATTATCCGTGAAGCAAGGCGCCGTGCCGGGAGGAAAGGTCATCTTACCCTCAAACTCAGGGACCTCGGAGGTCTTGTTCGGGTGGCTGGAGATATTGCACACGGAGAAAAAGCAGAGCTTACGTCTGCCCAGCATGTATTAAAAGCAAAGAGTATTGCCCGCTCGGTTGAACAGCAGCTTGCCAACCAGTATCTTGAACGAAGGAAAGATTACAAGCTTTATGTGAAAGAAGGTGCACAGATAGGCAGGGTCAATGGTCTTGCTGTGATGGGTGAGGATTCAGGTATAGTGCTTCCCATAATAGCAGAGGTCACGCCCACGCAATCCACGTCAGAAGGTCATATCATAGCCACGGGCATGCTGAAAAATATTGCAAAGGAAGCCGTGCAGAACGTGTCGGCACTTATTAAAAAGACCACCGGAAAGAATATATCGAGTATGGATGTCCATATTCAATTCGTGGGAACGTATGAAGGCGTGGAAGGAGATTCTGCAAGCATCTCCATAGCCACAGCGGTTCTTTCTGCTATCCAGGGGATACCTGTTGACCAGAGCGTGGCTATGACGGGTTCGTTATCAGTCCGTGGGGATGTGCTGCCTGTTGGCGGGGTAACGTACAAGATCGAGGCTGCTGCAAGGGCAGGGATGAAGACAGTGATAATTCCAAGATCAAATCTTGGAGATGTATTAATTGAAGATGAATACAAGGATGTCATCAAGATAATCCCGGTGACAGATATTGAAGAAGTGCTGGAATACAGCCTTGTGGGAAGAGAGAAGGAAGGTCTTATTGCTACCTTGAAAAAACTCGCCTCGAGGACCAAATTCAATATACCGTTGCCTGAACCCATGCCTGTCACAGCTCTGTGAGAAATACATGGATTTCTATGACACCCGGATTATAAAGAGCGTCAGCACAGCGATTATTCTGGACAACGGTGAGATTCGGGAGATTTCAAATAATTTTTCAAGCGGTGCTGCGGTAAGAGTTCTCGATTCGGGCTCATGGGGATTCGTATCACAGGACGGTGCATCAGAAAACCTGAATGCTGCACTGGGTTCTGCGAAAAGGCTTGCCCGGGCTGCTAAAATCAAAAGTCCAAGAAGTCCTATTAATCTTGCTCCAATAGAAAAACCGATTTTACAGAATCTTCCTCGGGTCAGGGAAAATCCCGTGGACATTTCTATTGAGGATAAAGTAAAATTACTTTCGGAAATTGAAAAAAACGCCCGGATTGAAGGCATTAAAAGCACAAATGCCATTTATTCAGAGTCTATTATTACAGTGAGGTACACAAGTTCTGAAGGCTTGGATTGCGAATATACGTTAAACCGCGTGGGTTTTGCGGTAAGCGCCATTGCACAGTCAGAGGGCATATACCAGATCGGAAGGGAAAGCAGGTTCGGGGTATCGGGATTTGAGTTTTTTAAGAAACACGATGTATTTGCGCTTGCAAGAAAAGCAGCGAATACAGCCGTCGAATTGCTCCGGGCGAAAACACCAAAGGCTGGAACATACCCGGTGATACTCGACCAGGAACTGGCAGGCGTCTTTATTCACGAAGCTGTAGGTCATGCAGTGGAGGCTGATCATGTAATTGAGGGAAATTCCATACTTGCAGGCAGGATAGGCGAGAAGATAGCATCCCCTCTTATTACGGTGTACGACGACCCCTCGCTTCATGAATACGGCTATTACCCTTTTGATGATGAAGGTGCGCAGTCGAGGAGGACGATGTTAATAGAGAAAGGCATGCTGAAGTCGTTTATCCACTCAAGGGAGACGGCAGGAAAACTTGGCGGCGAATGCAGGAATTCCCGCGCCCAGGGATATTCCCGCCCTGTTATCAGGATGAGCAATACGTTCATAGCTCCTGACGGGATGAAATTCGAGGAGATGCTGGGTGAATTAAAGGACGGCATATATCTCTTAGGTTCGCGCGGGGGTCAGGTGAACCCGGGCGAGGGTGTGTTCCAGTTCAATGCCGAGCGGGGGTTCATGGTAAAGAACGGGGAGCTTACCACGCCGCTTCGGGATGTATCGCTGTCGGGACATACGCTTGAGATTTTGAATAGCGTTGCTGCTGTGGGGAATGACCTGGAATTGAATTCGGGGAGATGCGGGAAGGCGGGGCAGCTTGTGCCTGTGAGCGACGGGGCGCCGCATGTGCTTGTGAGAAGGGCGATGGTGGGGGGAAGTGGGTGAAAGTAAAACCCATCTTAAGTTTTAAATAGATAACAATCCATAAAGATTAATCAAATGGCTAGTGCAGCAACAACTGGAAAACATCAGGCAGGCTGGATTACAATATCAACTGATGAATACGAATCAATGAAGGACACTATAGATGTTCTATCTGATGTTGATATAATGGAGCAGCTTGAAGAAGGCAAGAAAAAAGGTACTAAAGTTAGGGACTTTGAAGAGTTAGCTCAAGAACTTGGAATTTAGAACTCATCTTTATGTTTTATAGCT
>CAYSLW010000064.1:8631-9961 GCA_964431955.1 uncultured Candidatus Methanoperedens sp.
AAAGGTTTACCGTGCAGGTCAGGATGCTCCTGTAATTTTCTGATTTTGATGGCGAAGCGTCTCTGAATCTCCTTGTTGTATTTTCGGAGCTTTTTTTCTGCGGGTTCTCTGATTTTAATCGTGAAGGTCATATTTAGTACACTCTATGCTTGGTTTTTTACCAGATTGGTACCACAGCATAGAAGTACATTTCAAAGGTATAACAGTTTTTCAAACCACATCTGAATACAATTATTTATTATTTGTTACCGTATTGTTTACCAGTTAATTGGTAATAAGAACAACTTATGCCTCTGAGCGACGGGGCGCCCCATGTGCTTGTGAGGAAGGCGATGGTGGGATGGTGGGAGGGGCGGGGTGAGAATATACTTAAATATGTGAATTCACATATAAACATATATGACCAATGTAACACTTTCGATACCGAATGAAGTGTATGCGAAAATGAAGACGCACAAAGAGATAAGGTGGAGCGAGGTCGTCAGAAGAGCCATAAATGATTTTATAGGTAAGCTGGAGGAGAAAGGCTTTGATATAACCACCAAAGATCTTCTTGAAGAGCTTGGTGATGATTTTAGAAAGACCCTGAGTGAGCTGGGTTTTGAGAAAGCGGTAAAAGGGTATGAAAAGATGAGGGAGGCAGAGTGGAAGAGAGTCTCTACGACACAAGCTGGCTGATAGATGCATACAGGGAAAATGAGAAAGTAGAGGGTTACACAACCATACTGAATCTGATAGAGTTCCCAAAGGCGATGGAGTTCAATCTTCGCGTTCTGTTCCCTGCAAAGTCGGATTACAATCTGGCTTTGATGATTTCAACCCAACTTCTAAAAGCAGGCAAACCGATACCTGCGGTGGATTCGGTAATTGCGGCAGTTGCTTTGAATAATAAATTGAAGCTTGTGACAAAGGATAAGCACTTCCTTATGATTAAAGAAATTAAGAAAGAATTTAAGGTTGAGGTGGTTTGAGGAACGTGCGGCAAGGCAGAGCAGCTTGTGCCTGTTAGCGACGGGGCGCCGCATGTGCTGGTGAGGAAGGAGATGGTGGGAGGGAGCGGGTAACGATAATACGTGTTAATACTTAACAGTCCAAACCAAACAACTTTCTCAGCTTGTTAACAACCTCGTCATGCATTTCTGGTGATAACTCTCCCAATTCGCGCCGTATCAGTGCTGTTGTGACTGTCATAAGTCGATGTAATCGCAGCGTAGAGGACACACGCAAGCCTGTTACATTGAAGTTTGGCTGGTTAGAATCCAATACAACATCTGTTTCCAGTAAGTCGTTCGGTATTCTACTCGTGATAAATGCCAAAACGACATGATGA
>CAYSLW010000065.1:0-9815 GCA_964431955.1 uncultured Candidatus Methanoperedens sp.
GCTTAGCCCGGGAAATATCCGATGAGCTTGGAGCAAAGTACCTGAAACTTGAGGAACTAAGAGCAGAGGAAATAGTGGGCAGCATCAGGGATATTGGAATGCAGGAAACCTGACAAAAGGGATTGTCATGGAATAACTTAAACTCTTGGCCATCTTATATTTATAAAATAATGTATTCGTTATGGAAAGTTTTGTTTTGCGCATAGTAATAACTATATGGTCTTACTATTATATGTAGTTTATTATTCGTCGCTAAATTTTAGAAGGTCGAAGCCATACAGTAGATCGATATATTTGATAAAAACAATTTTATATAATTTCCAAATGAATTGGGTTTAGATGGTACACTTAACAAAAGGTATATTTTTTAAATAGAATAAAAAGAGAGTTTGTTTTTTATACTTTGGTGGCGAAGGTATTGAATACCATTGTAAATATTATGAAGAAATGTTGCGATGGCTGCTAATTCAATAACAGTCATCTCATTCCTTGCCATTGCATCTTTGAGATTACCAAGCGCAATCTCGACATTTTCTTTTTCTGAGAGTATCCTTTTATGTAGTTCATCCATAGATTTTTTGCCCAGTTTCTTCTACAAGGTCGTTGAATAATGATTTTTTAGAAAGATCAATAAGATGAACAGGCTTTGACAGATGCTTGAATAATTCGGCATAAAATTTGAAGAATAACCGAGGTTCGATTCCTTTTACTCCGAGGTCTATATCATTGGCTTTTTTGCCTTTTTCTAAGGATGAGCCGAATAAAATCACGGATGAAACGTTGTATTTTTTGGCGTATTGTATGATTATTTTTTTTTATCGCTTTCGGTAATCATTTCTTTGAATATTCCTCGATAGAAACTATAAATTCTTTTGCCTGTTCTATAAGCGTCTGGGCTTTATCTTTACTTACTGAGCTGGGACTGCCATAATCACCTAATTGTCTCAAATCAAAAGCGGATACCAGATAATCTCGCATTTTCTGAGGAAAAATCTGTGTTTTAATAAATTCCTTTCCAAAGGCAGCGATTACTGCTGAGTGCTTTGAAAACGATAGACCTTTGGTTAACAATACAGCCTCAGTGGCATAAAACATAGCGTAGTAAGACCTGCTTGCTGAAAAATCATAAAATCCACCATCAAATAACATTTCTGCGGCTTTCAGGCTCTCTTTGGCTTTTGTCAGAAGTTCCAGGATGTCTTTTTCCTCTTTCAAATCGAGATACCTTCTTTTTTCGCATTCAGGATAATTGGCAATTTTCTTGTGTTATATTGCTTTAAATCAAATGGAATTATCGATATTAGTGTATCATATACAAAGTCTAATTGATGGATTTCTTTTGAGCATTTCTCTAATTCGTCTATGGGGTCTTGCATGTTTTCTAAAAGAACAATGAGGTCGATATCCGAGCCTTCGACTGCTTCTCCGCGCGCATAAGAGCCGTATAAGATAATGCCTTTTAGCCTTTTTCCGTAGATTTTTTGGAGGGTGGATTTGGCTTTTTGCAGGATTTCTTCGATGTCTTTAATGGTTCGTTTCATGTTACTCGATCTCTTTTCTGAGCAGGATACAATAGTTCAACACTTTCATAATTATTCCATGCCGTTTTGGTCGATAGATTTTAATCTTCATCTGTTTCTTTTAAATCACTCGGGCGCTCATAATAGGCATACAACGGCACTCGTTGAACCCCGAATCCTTTTTCGATCATCAAGCTCACAATACTTTCTCCATTAAGAAGCACAATTGGTACTGCTCCCTTCTTTAAAGAGGCGTCTCTGGCTTCTGGCGTAAAATCTGATGTTGTAAAGAAAATACCCTGTTCAAATTCACCCTGGATAGCGCCTCGAAACTTGTCCACTTCTTGACGCCCAACATTTCCTTGCCATTTTTTACATTGAAATGCAACATTCATTATTGCCAGTCCAACTCGAAGTTTGCCGTTTCCGTCAATCCCGCCATCCCTCGACTTTTGAGTGACATTCACATCTTCAAAACCATATACTTCAAGCAACCTTCGCGCAAATTTTTCAAAATCATAAGGTGAGAGACTATTAAGTTTATCAAGAAGCTGAGCATGAAAAGAGGCTTCATATTCTTCATACAACTCCAGGTACGTTTGTGAGAGCTGCGATGGTTTAAGCTCTATCGCAGCAACCATTTTTTCGCCCGATTCGCTTATTTCCTTTTCAACCTTATCAGCACGCAGCCCTAATCTTAGCCGTCCTTTTTCTGTGATACGCCACAAACCATGGGCTGAGCGATCTATTTCACCTTTTTCAACAAGTTTTTGCCTTACCCACTGGATTCGATTAGTCCATCTGTTGCTGCCAGAATCGAGTCTCTCTGCAATATCCTCTGGACGAATTTGAGGGAATTTCTTTGTGACAGGTGGATAAATATCCTTAGGCTTACCTTGACCACCGAGTTCTACAAGTACCTCAACCTCAAGTAAAGGTACTTCAATATCTTTCTGAAGAGATAGCATAGCATTTAATTTGATATTCAACCATTTAATTCTTCCTCAATACGTTTCAAGATATTCTTTTATTATTGCTATGTCATCATTGCTCAGACCATAGAGCTTGTAAACAATCTCTTCTATCTGCGCCTCAAGTTCGCTTACCTCGTTTTTGATCTTCTCAACTTCATTTAGTTTATCTTCATGTTCACGCATCTGCCTTTCAATCTCCTCTTTAGCGGGCAGCTTCATAGAGAGCAGTTCCACCTTCGCGATGCGCTCTTTCTTGCTCAACAATTTCTGAAGATACTCAGCGAGATATCGGCCTTCGAAGGTGATGAAGTCGTTTTTTGTGAAATGAAGCTTATGGAAGTTTTCTTCAAGTGTTCTTGTTTTTTCGATGCGCAGCGCGCCTGGATTATATGAGTCTTTGTTCAGGTTCTGCTCCTCGGCAAGATTCAGGAGCGAAGTATCGCCTCCTGTATTTTCAGGGAAGTTTGCAACCTGCGCCTCAAGCTCATTGGCACGGCGCATGAGAGTGAGGATGCGGTCTACATTTGTGACGATGGAGGAGGCGAGGGCTTCTTCTGGGGAGGATTTTGGAATATAAATTGGAAGTTTTTCAATAAAGCGCCTGCCGTAGGAGTAGAAACCGCCTCTGAAGATTGTGCTGATCTTTTTGAGATAAAACTCGAGAATGCTGGAGTTAAGAAGACCTAAAATGTATTTGTAATCATAGCCCTCCTTAAGCGTGATGCCATAGCCGCCTGCGTTGCCGCCGCCAACGAAATAATAAATTTCCTCCTTATCGAGTGTGAAGCTGTTTTTGCTTGCAAGAACCTGTGTCATTATCTTTTTGCGTTCGAACATTTCAATGTTCTGCCTTCTGCCGTAAGCATACCAATCCTTGACAGTTTTCCACTTGCCTCCTTCCCTGCCTTTTAAATCATTTTCATAGTGTAGAAAATACTCCCAAGTTTTGGGAAACTGTTTTTGCAATTTCTCAGCAGAATATAAATTAGCATTGTCGTCTTCAAGCAAGTACGGGTAGATTATCCACAAATCTTTCCATTTTACACCGTAACGCCTTATATCTTGACCTTTTAATAATGGCTTGAGAGTTTTCTTTTCGATATCGTGCTCATTGTCGAGCATGTTTTTAATTCTTGCAACCGAGCCTTCAGACTCATTAACAATCCGTACAAAGAAAATTGAGTCTGCACCAGTCACCAATCCTTGAAATATCCTCAAAGCTATATCTTCTAAATTTTTCTCGCATCGCGCGCCAATCTTCTCAAAGACATCTTTTTCCATCTCTGGCATCAATTTCCAGGTCTCTTTCCCCAGCTTTTCCTGTGGATACTCAAATAATACGTAGGCTGCGCTGGATTGGTAATTCTTGTTCAGATTTTTCCTGATATCGTCGAGGATATTATCCATAGGTTCCTTGACCCGAACACACTTAATTGTGTTTTTGCTTGGCACCGTGTTCTCAACTATCGGTATGCATGGATAGTTCGTAGCATCCGCAAAAAGCTGAGTATCAGCGAAATTAAGAATCTGTTTAATTTTATAATTCTTTGCAATATGTTCTCTGAGCAACTCACCATAATCTGCAACCATAAACTGATTTGGGTTGATATAACCAAAGTTTCCTCCACTCTTTAGCCATGAAAGACCGCGCTCGATAAAAGGAATATAAAGGTCGTAATTCTTGGTAACAGTCTTGTAAGTCTCGTTATATTTCTCCTTGACCTCAGGTGGAAGCCTCTGCACCCTCACATACGGTGGATTCCCCACCACAAAATCGAACTGCATGCGCTTTATCTCATCCACCCGCACTACATCATTGGCATAAGCTTTAGCCCTCTGCCATTTATCTTGGTATAATCCTCAAGCGTGGTCTTCACCTTCTCGCCAGGCAGCTTGAGCGAGTCGGTGTTGTAGATATTGAAGCGCCGCAGGGTATAGTCCCTGAACTTCTTCTTCACGTTATCATAGAGGTCAATGGTGTGGAAAAGCAGGTTAATCTCTGCTATATGGCATGCGAATGGATTGATGTCGAAGCCGTAGATAGAATCGATAATATTTTCCAATATTGCTTTATTCTCATCAGATGAAAGGCTATTTACCCGGATTTTTCTGCCGTATTTCTTCAAATACCTCTCTATCAGGCGATTCGTAGCCTCTACAAGAAAAGTCCCTGAACCGCAGGCTGGGTCTAAGAGCTTTTTACCCTCGATTTTCTCATCTCTTGTAAAGCCAACCTGATCAAGGATATATTTCACCACTTCTATAGGGAGTATAGAACTCGCCCAAGCGCTTTCTTTCCTCTTTCGAAAGATAATCCTCGTACACATGCCCGAGAATATCTCGGTTCACTTCTTTGAAGTCAAATCTGTTTAAACGCTTCAGTATCGAACCTAAGCAAAAATTCAGCTCCTCCTCAAGCTTTTCATGTGATTTCAAATCTCTCTCGCTCAGCAGCGCCCTCTTATCTTTTTCTAAGCGCAGGAGGATGTAAGCAGTCTCTCTGCAGAATATTTCTTTAGCCTCGCCTTTGCCGCCAGAAAACTCACGCCAGCCTTCCCATTCCGTAAACGATTTCCTGAGAAATTCTCCGCTGTAATCTTTCCTTTCGAAAAAGCTATCGAAGAATTTTGAAAGCACACCAGTTAGCTCTTCCAGCGATGTCTTGAGGCTGGTAATAAAAAGGCTGTAGCCTATATCCTCAAGCCCTCTGACATACTTTAGTGGTGTCTCCTTGTAGTGTTTTCCGAAATACTCAGCATCGCCTCGTTTAACAAATCTCTCCCTGGCAAGCAACTGCAGCGCAAGAAGCTTCTTTTTTGTTTCCGGTTCAAGTTCTACAACTGATTTGCCAAGAACTTCATCTATATTGAGTTCAAATTTCTTCTGCGTTTTCCTTTCAGGATCGTACTCATACAATATCAGAACGCGTCCGTTGGTGAGGATACCGTATCTGGCGCAGCCAATACTCTCAAGATACCCATTAAGCTGATCATAATGCTTCATCTCCAGCGTCTCGCTTGGCTTTTTTGTCTCCAAAATAATAGCTGGAAAAGGAGGATTGCCATCGTCGTAAAGAACAATATCTTTCCTTTCCTTTTCTATCTCAAAATGTCCTTCTCCTTTCTTCCTCGACCATATCAAAACGCCTTCAATTAAATGCCTGCTCAGGGAATATCTGAAATCGAACTCGCCTCCCCCCTCAGTGATTTCTTCTCTTATTCTTGAGAGCGCCGCCAGCAGCCTATCTAAAAACTCGAACTCAGACATACCGCTTACATTTAGTCTTTAATGTTATATAAATTATCAAAAAATCTCACAATAGTGTGTTTATTCTAATGTAAGTAACTACATTAATTCTTCTTCTCCCTCGCCGCCTTCAGCATCAACTGCATCTCAGTCCTTGCCACTGTCTCTCTCACAGCCTCCACAGCATCAATATTCGCAGAGATGCTCGTTATCCCGAGCTCTACAAGCCTCTTCACAACCTTGGGATAGCTCCCAGCCTGCCCACAGATGCTGGTCTTCACCCCTGCCTTGTTGCACTCCACAATCACATGCTCGATGAGCTTCATAATAGCGGGGTGCAATTCGTTGTAAAGATGCGCCACATGCTCGTTATTCCTGTCCACCGCCAGCGTGTACTGCGTGAGGTCGTTAGTGCCGAAGCTCACGAAATCCAGCCCTTCGGCTATGAACTGGTCGATTATGAGCGCTGCAGCAGGGATTTCCACCATTATCCCAATCTCGGTCTTACCAAAATCAATCCCTCTTTCGCGCATGAACTCCTTTGCGCGGCGAAGCTCGGAAGGATGCTGCACCAGAGGTATCATAATGCCCATGTTGTTATAGCCGCGCTTGATTAGTTCCTTAAACGCTTTTACCTCAAGCTCGAAATGCTCCGTATCTATCAGGTCTCGCCTGATGCCCCGGTATCCAAGCATGGGGTTGGGTTCGATTGGTTCGCCCTCACCGCCTTCCATGGCTCTGAACTCATCCGTGGGCGCATCCAGCGTCCTCACCCATACAGGTTTCGGATAGAACGCATCCACTACCGTCTGGATGCGCGAAACAAGCTCGTTGACGTACTCATCCGCTTTTCCTTCCTTTATATACTGCCTTGGGTGTTTCGGAAGACCCAGGATAATATGTTCGATACGAAGAAGCCCCACGCCGTCAGGCTGGGTTTCGACAGCGCGCTGGGTGGCTTCAGGAATGGAGATGTTTACCTTTATCTCGGTTGCGGTGATGGGTTTTGACTTTGCAAAAGCAGGCTTCTCAGGCACTGCGTTGGGCGCAGCCACATCCTTTTCCCCTTCGAACACAAGCCCTTTCTCGCCGTCCACGGTTATTTTCATGCCGTCAGTCAATAATTGCGTGGCTTTTCGCGTTCCTACCACTGCAGGGCAGCCAAGCTCACGCGACACGATGGCAGCATGGCATGTAAGACCTCCTTCATCCGTTACTATTGCAGCAGCGCGCTTCATGGCAGGAACCATATCCGGCGTGGTCATAACAGCTACAAGTATGTCGCCGTCTTTAACCTTTCCAAGCTCACTTGCGTCAGAAACAAGCTTTGCCTCGCCAAATGCAATTCCCGGGGATGCTCCCAGACCTTCAAGTATGGCAGACGTGGCTATCTTTTCCTTTAGCTCTTTTTTCCTTTTTATCGTGGTTATAGGTCTTGATTGTAGCATGAATATTTCCTTATTTTTTATAGCCCACTCCACATCCTGGGGAATACCGTAAAGTTCCTCGACTACTTCCCCAAGCTCAACCAGTTTCAAAATCTCATCATCGTCCAGCACTTTTGCATTTTTCTTACCTTCAGGCACGGGAAGCTCTACGGTTTTACCGGTTCTGGGGTCTTTGGTATGCATCACGTTTTTAGCGGCAACCTTTCGTTCTGTTATCTTTCTTGTCCGTCTATCCACCGCATAATAGTCAGGGGAAACAGCCCCTGATACCACGGTCTCTCCAAGTCCCCATGCGCCTTCGATAATGGTTAGCGGCTCACCTGTGGAAGGATGGGATGAGAAAAGAACGCCTGCTTTCTCTGCATCCACCATCACTTGCACCACGGCGCAGAGGTTGACCTTGCGGTGGTTAAATCCCTGTTTCACGCGATAATAGATAGCCCGCGCCCCGTATAGCGAAGCCCAGCATTTCTTGACCGCTTCAAATACGTTTTGCTCACCTTTGATATTAAGGAAGGTATCCTGCTGCCCGGCGAAGCTTGCATCTGGCAAATCTTCGGCAGTGGCGCTTGAACGCACAGCCACGAAAACCTCATGCCCTTCTCTTTTGCACAGCTCCCTGTATTTTGATTTAATGCTCTTTTCAATATCAGGAGGAATTTTTGTCCCCATGATAATTTTTTTTGCCTTTTTCTCTGCGTCTATCAATGCATCTGCATCATTGACATTTATTTCAAGGGAGCTATAAAGTTTATCGCCAACTCCGTTTTCGTCTATAAACCTTCTAAAAGCCTGTGCTGTCACAGCAAAGCCCGGGGGGACAGGAAGTTCAGCCCGCAGCATCTCGCCCAGGCTGGCGCCTTTTCCGCCTACTATCGCTATATCTTCTTTTCCAACCTCTTCAAGCCATACAACCGATTCCTCTGTCATATTTTTTTCTCCTTCAAAGATTTTTGAATTTTAATGAGTTTTTTATCATAACTTTCCACCGCCACTTTAATGATTCCCGTAAGTTCTTCACGTGAAAAACCAAGTTCTTTTGCCAGACTTTCAAGAAAATAAACATCGATTTCCTTATGCTGTGCCCTCTCGACACGGATTGCCTCAATTAAAGACACGGCATTAATGAATTTTTTGATAAAACCCAACGTAGGCGTCACACTTCCATTTTCAATACGCGATATGGATTCGCGCCGCAGGTTCACCAAAGCTCCAAGTTGTTCCTGAGACATGCCATATCTCGTCCTGTATTCACGAATCACTTCGCCTGTATCCTGATTCAGGATAATTTCGGAAGCCACCTCTTTTTCAAATGAGACCAGCCATTCGGGTGTATACAGCAAAGGCTTTGATACAATTTTCAAGTAAATCTCCTAAATTAATGTGAACTAAGATATCACATTTATTTGTAGCATATATGTTACAACACCGATATTTATAGTTTTCTAACAACATTTTTAAAATAACATGATTTATCATGTCACATTTTTACTTTTCAGGTAATTAATCTTTCTTAAGCCATGGCATCATGGCGCGAAGCTCCTTCCCAACCTTCTCTATCTGATGTTCGTTCTCCTGCCTCTCAAGCGCATTCAGCACGGGCATGTTCGCTTTGCCCTCAAGCACGAACTCCCGCGCGAATTCCCCGTTCTGTATCCTTCGAAGCGCCTCTTTCATCGCCTGGCGCGACTGCTCATTGATAATCTTCGGTCCAACCGTCAAGCCGCCGTACTCTGCTGTATTGGACACATAATACCACATCTTGCTCAAGCCCCCTTCGTGTATCAGGTCAACGATGAGCTTTAATTCATGCAATGTTTCAAAGTACGCAACCTCGGGCTGGTATCCTGCCTCTACGAGCGTCTCGAAGGAGGCTTTTATCATGCTTGTGCAGCCGCCGCACAGGTCAACCTGCTCGCCAAAGAGGTCGGTTTCGGTTTCTTCCTTAAATGTTGTCTCGATTACGCCTGCACGTGTGGCGCCTATTCCTTTTGCATAAGCCATGCCTGTGTCCCACGCCTTGCCTGAAGCGTCCTGGTATATAGCAAGAAGCGCCGGAACACCAATACCTTCGGTATATGCGCGCCTCACTAAAAAGCCCGGTCCTTTTGGAGCGACCATTATCACATCCACGTCCTTTGGCGGCACAATCTGGTTATAGTGGATGTTGAAGCCGTGGGAGAAGCACAGCGTCTTGCCTTTGCTCATGTTGGGTGCAATCTCAGCGGCGTAGATAGCAGCCTGTATCTCATCAGGCACAAGCATTTGAATGATATCAGCTTTTTTTGCAGCCTCTGCCATGCTCATGACAGTAAGCCCGTCTGTCTTAGCCTGTGCCCAGGACTCGCCTCCCCTCCTCACGCCTACGATTACATCCAGCCCGGAATCATGCAGGTTCTGCGCCTGACCCGCGCCCTGGCTGCCGTAACCTATAACCGCGATGGTCTTATCTTTCAATACGTTTAAATCCGCATCCTTGTCATAGAATATTTTTACCATATTCGATACCTTCTTTTCTCCTTTCATACATTAAGAGGGGATATAAATGTTTCATTTCATAACCAATCAGCTTTGCACTTAAAGTCGCACCTGCACCTAAAGTCATGTGGTTGCACCTAAAATCACCC
>CAYSLW010000066.1:0-9729 GCA_964431955.1 uncultured Candidatus Methanoperedens sp.
AGATAAATTAAACAAAAGCAAATAGGTTTCAAATAATTAACTTATTAAATTCATCTTATTCCATACTCCTTAACTTAACAGAACCTTTTATCAGGAAATAATATATAGCACATTCGGATATACTATTATACATCCAATTGAAATTGTACCACGAGGAACAATAAAATGCAAACCGTTCACGCAATCTACAAAGGAAAAACCTTCCATCTCAAACAACCTTTAGACCTGAAACCCGGTCAGGAAGTGGAACTTATAATAAAAGAGTTGGAGCCTGCCGAAAAAGACCCGTCATTTGATTTAGCATCTTTAGCCGTTGAAACTGGGGTAACTGACCTCGCGGTAGAGCACAACCATTATCTGTACGGCACTCCAAAGCGCAGGACAAAGAATGCCAGATAAGGTTTGCTTCGTCGATGCTGTCTGCTGGATTGCGCTTTTAAATAAAACCGAACTTATCCATCATCATGCTGATGCTGAATATAAACGACTGCTAAAGAAAGATTATCTTCTATTAACCACGACTGCCGTGTTGAATGAAACTGCTAACTCTTTATGTGCTCCTAAGTTTCGAGGTGCTGTCTCAGATTTTTACCGCAGGATTCAGGTTTCAAAGCGCATCGAAGTGGTGTTTGTAGATGAGAGCTTGTGGGAAGAGGGATGGCAACTTTACGAGCTGCACAGCGACAAAGAGTGGAGTTTAACAGATTGTATTTCTATCACGGTGATGAAAGACCGTAACATTTCAGAAGCGCTGACGACAGACCATCATTTTGAGCAGGCAGGATTTGTTAGGTTGCTTCATCTTTAGCATTTGAAAGACAAATCTAAGAGGCTTGAGGCGCTGGTAGGGAGTTGAAGGGCGGGATAAGGTCGGTATGTAAATATTGATAATATCTCAAAACAATAAAAAAACAATGTTTGAAAACATAAAGAAATATATCAGAGAAGCACTAAGCCCTCTGGCAAAAGAAATTACAGACATAAATCCCAACACTCTAACCCTTTTAGGTCTCCTTTTAAGTCTCATCTCGGCGGTTCTTTTCGCAAAGCGCGAGGTCTTACTGGCAGGAGCCTTCCTTCTTGCCAGCGGCTTTCTCGATACCCTTGATGGACTGGTTGCACGCGAAAACAACAGAATAACCAGATTCGGCGGGTTTCTGGATTCGGTATGCGACAGGTTTGGCGATGCTGCGGTTATAATAGGGGCGATGTACGGCGGTCTGGCTATTATCCCCCCATTTCCTGACTGGTTTATCGGAGTGCTTGCGATTGTGGGCTCGTTAATGGTGAGCTACACAAGGGCAAGGGCTGAAGCAGCAGGCGCAGACGCTTCTGTGGGCGTAGGTGACAGGGCGGTAAGGATGCTGATAATAGTAATAGGCGCTTTTCTTGACATGGTTAACTGGGCGATTTTACTGGTAGCTATCCTTGCCTTTATCACAGTCTTCCAGAGAATTGCGTATGTCAGAAAAGTACTTAAATGACAACTTTTAAGTTGGAGAAAGATTATCATTTAGCGGGTATAAGAGGAAATCTAATGGCAGGCATTCGTATCGCAATCGCAGGCGTTGGTAATTGCGCTTCATCTCTTATTCAGGGGCTTGAGTATTATAAGGATGTAAAAAAATCTGATGACATTGTGCCCGGACTGATGCATAATGCCTTAGGAGGATACCTCATCTCGGACATAAAACCTGTGGCAGCATTCGATATTGACAGGCGAAAGGTAGGAAAGGATTTATCCAGGGCTATTTTTTTAGAGCCCAACTGCACCAAAAAATTCTCTGAGGTGCCTGAGATGGAAGTTCCGGTGATGAAAGGGCAGGTGCTCGACGGCGTTGCACCCCACATGAAGGATTATTTCAGGGTGGATGAAAAACAGAAGCCTGTGGATGTGGCGTCGGTATTGAAGAAAACAAAAGCCCAGATATTGATAAATTATTTACCTGTGGGCTCTGATGAGGCAGTGAGATGGTATGCTTCGCAGGCTCTGGAAGCAGGGTGCGCTTTTATAAACTGCATCCCGGTTTTCATTGCGTCTGATAAAAAATGGGCTGAGAAATTCAGGAAAGCAAAACTTCCTATAATCGGCGATGACATAAAAAGCCTTGTGGGAGCAACTATTGTACATAGGGCTTTAACGCAGATGATTGTTGATAGGGGGGCGAAAATCGACAGCACCTATCAATTAAACATCGGCGGAAATACGGATTTTCGCAATATGACCGACCCTTCTAGGTTGAAGTCCAAGAGAATCTCCAAAACAGAGTCTGTTGCTTCTCAGATACCCTACGATGCGTATGTATATGCAGGTCCCAACGGCTGCATCGACTGCCTGAACGATAACAAGATATGCCACCTAAGGATTGATTTCAAACTATTCGGCGACGTCCCTGCTTACGTAGATCTGAAGCTCTCGGTAGAAGACAGCCCCAACAGCGCAGGCGTGGTCGTGGATGCCATCCGCGTGGCGAAAATAGCACTGGACAGGAAAATCGGAGGACCCCTATTGCCAGCGTCGGCTTATTTCATGAAGCATCCTCCGCAGCAGATGCGTGAGAGTGAGGCGAGGGCAAAGCTTGAGGAGTTTATCGAGTTTTAGAACCCTACTGTTCAAACCGCAGTGCATCCACCGGGTTCATCTTTGCTGCTTGTCTGGCTGGCATAACACCTGAGATTATACCCACGAATATAGAGAATGCAAGCGCGAAGATAATAAGCTGGGGTGTGACAACCGCGGTCATTGTCCCCCCCGGTCCCATCATCCGCAGACCTACTGCGGATATTATGACAGATATCAGTATGCCAAAAATTATTCCGAGCACTCCGCCCACGAAACCGAACAACCCTGATTCTATGAGGAAAAGCTTCATCACTTCGTTATCAGTGGCGCCAAGTGCCTTGAGCAATCCTATCTGCCTTGTGCGTTCCATGACAGACATGAACATGGTATTCGCTATCCCCACGGCGCCTACGAGAAGCGAGACTGCCGCTATCGCAGCTAGGAATAGTGATATGGTCTGGACGACACTGGTTATCTGCTGTTGTATTGTTGCGAAAGCTGTGACTGTAAAATCCCTGGTTCTTGAATTGACGTGCCTCGCCGGCATAAGTTTTAGTATAATATCTGCAGCTATTTTATCCGCTAGCGTAGGGTCAGCTACCTTTACCATGATTGAAGTAAATGTGTTTCTGGATACACTTTCTGTTATCACATCCCGGGCATAATCTGCCGGCATATATACCGCATTATCGCTTCCTCCTCCGAAACCCCCTCCTGATTGGACGAAGATCCCAACGACCTTGAAAGTCTTGCCTCCTATTGTAATTGGTCTATTCAGGGTAATCGGCTGTAAAAAAGTTTCATGAGCTAAAGAGTAACCAATGACCACAGCGTTCGAATCCCCAGGCTGAAGATACCTGCCTGCTTCAAGCTGCGTGGTGACCATGGAGCGCCAGACTGCAGTATTGACGCCGCTTATGGATACTGAGGTCTTCTCTGTGCCCAGTATCATATCCGACCTGCCCGAAACCATGCCGTTTACATATAGTACGCCTGGCACCTGCTTAATCACATTCAGGTCCTTATCAGTGAGATTAATACTGGCACTGGAAGCAGATCTATCCCCTCCAAAACCGCCGCCTCCGGTTGCCCGTGAAAAACCAGGAGTGACCGTGATCAGATCGGCTCCAAGACTTCCAAGACGTGACTGCACGCTCTCCTGCATGCCCTGTCCTATGGAGATTATAGCTACGACCGCAGCCACTCCTATTACAATACCGATAATAGTGAGCCAGCTTCGCATCTTGCTTTTCTTAACATGGCTCAGGGACAACCTGAAAGTATCAAAAGTTTTCATATTAGTCCCCGTATTTAAATACGGGGTCTCCCTTTTTGTTTCTGGAAATAGGTGGTTATTTTGTTTCTCTGCCAGTATATTACCAGTATAACAATAGCTGCCGCAACCCATGTTGTATAATTTGTATTCGCAGACTTGGTTTGTGCGCCAGCCTGTGATAATTCCACAGGAAGAGACTTTGTGATCGTGTGTCTCTGTCCGCTTGTGTCGGTATATTGTATAGCTACTTCAAGATTATTTCCAGTTTCTTTGGTTTTTGCAAGCTGGAATATTGCAGAAGTATAATCACCGGGATTCAAATTCCCAAGCACCGAAGAACTGCTCCCTGTCGAAGAGAAGTTCTTTTGTCGCGGTATGGTAACAGTCACCGCGCTGGCAGTACTCACCCCTACATTTGCAACGTTTAGCGAAAATGAACCCATTGTCTCCTGGTAACTTATCTCAAAATCAGTTGTTCCCGCTACAACAAGTCCGACATAAATAATCCGTAGATGAGTAATTGTTCAGTCCTGTAATTCTTACAGGAAGATTATATACACCGGGACGCACTGCGATATCAACGGCGAGGTCAAATGTAATACTAGCTTCATCGCCTGCCTTCAGGTTACCGAGATAAAACTGAGTCCCTCCACCCAGAATAGAAAACACCGAATTCGTGCCAGCAAGGTTTACTTCTGCTGCGGCATTCTGTAGCGTACCTGTGCCTGTATTTTTAAATTGCAGAGTCTCTTTATTAATGCTCATTGGCGCTATGACGCCAAGCGTTGAATTGATAAGCACCACCAGGGGCTTCCCTTTGATGGTCAATATCTGGTCCTTAAGTTTGGTTGTTACCGGATTCGCTGGAGTGCCACTACTTGTCTGCTGGCCCTTGTAAGTAACATATACATTGAAATAATAATCTCCCTCCACAGCATCAGGATTTACATGGATCCTGAACTTTGCTGTTCTCTGTTCGCCCCAATCATTTATAGTTCCAAGCGAATCTACATCGTTAAGTAAAGTCACTGCATTAGCTGAGGCATTATCTTTGGGCTCAAGCCTGACTGATACATCTTCCATGAACATACCAAATCCCGTATTTTTTACCGGCACATAGACGTAGTTCGTATGTACTATAACAAGTACTTTTTTAGCATATAATCGACATCATTATTTATAATATATTCCCAGTATTTCCATCTCTTGATAAATGAACCGTCATACCAAACTTCGATTCCCTTCAATGTTGTCCTAACTTCTATGATTTTTCCGGCTAAATTTTCACTCAAATGATACCACTTTCCCTCAAACTTAAATTTACCATCTTGTTTTATTACTCTTTGAGCTTTTTCGAAATATAATTCTCGAATCACCCTTTTCAGTTCTTCGTTGGTTAATGGTTTTGCTTCTGCATCTTTCAATGCAGATGATGCGGTTTGTCCATACCGTGCCCACTGTCCGTTCGACTCATTTCGGAATCTGAGATATTCCGGAATTGCTTTCTCGACACTTTCTATATCCTGAAACTGATATTTATCATAAAAAAACTTTCGATCATGGCTATGAGCTTTTTCTTTCTTACCATTTCCCTTTGGATTCTCTACAACCGTTGGTACATCAACGATATCGAGCATTTTGAGCAATCTTGAAATCACTCCATTTTTATACTCTCCACCATCATCATGATGGAATAATTTAGGTTTGCTATATAACTTAAAAGATCGAAGCATGCTCAATACCACGAAATAGGGATGTTTCATAGGGAATACACAGAGGGCCATATATCCCCTTGAATAATCATCTTCGACAGATATCTGATTCTGCTGTTGTGCTTTTTTCTCTTTATTATATCGAGTTCCTGCTAAAAGCAAGAGGAAAACTTAGAGAGCAATCGTATGGTAAATTGTTAGACGACGGCTCGCTTGCGGTCAGGGATAAAGTCTATAGCATCCCTCATATTGCAATTTTATTCCTGAGGAAAATAAAAGGCAGGGCATACGAATATGAGGTTGTGCTTGTGGTGCTGATGTTGCAGGTGGTTATTGCAATGTATACACTGTACTCGTTCTATAGCTCTTAGAAGCTCGCCTCCCGCATGGGATAAGCGGCGGAAAAACTTGCATCGATGGCTTATCGGCGCCGGGAGTTTAATATTTACAATTAGATAATAGTTCCTGTCAATCCTATCAAAAATCGTTATGTAAAGTCGTAGTTTATATATTAAAATGTGTTATATATACCTGATAGTTTGAGGATTACTTATATATGCGTATAAACTCAACAACATAACTATGAAACTCAAACAAAATGAGAAAATATCGAATCTTCATGAAATTGCTGCAATGCAGCTTAAGAATAAAGATTTGATAAAACTCACTGAGCAGGCAAAGGAAAAAAGCATGCTATTATTAGACGAGCAAGGAATATCTTCAATAGCATTAGCATTATCCAGAACTTTGGTCGACTTTGTCCAGCACCCAGAAAAAATAAAGGTGTGATTGAGTGCAGGTATATCTGGAAACTTCAGTACTTGTAGTATACTGTTTCGGCAAAAAGCTTGATCCCGAGAGATATAATTCTGTAAAGACGTTATTTGATAAAATAAATTCAGAAAAGATTAAAGGAATAGTTTCCTTCTACTCGCTTCACGAATTGTTTATCTTTGCCATAGACAATTTTTCACAGGATATCGGAAGAACTATCGGTAAAAGAGCTATTGAAGAAATACTCAAAACCAGAGTGGAGATAATTCCTCTTCTTAACAGAGAACAAAGAATTCGATATGCACATCAAATGAAGTTGAATGACGCCTCGGATATCCCGCATGCGATACTGGCTTTTATAGAAAAGTGTGACTGCATTATTACCTACGACACACATTTTGATAGTATTAATGATATAATTAAAATTGCGCAGCCAGAAGAATTGTTTTAAAATTAAATTCCTGTCTACCATGTGGCTGTATATGTTCAGGAAGACACGCAACACCCGCCTTCAGGCGGCGCTTCCTTAGGGTCTGGGGCTTTGCCCCAGCGCAGCTTGCATGAATGAAGAACAAATCTGAAAGACGGCTCGCTTGCAGTCAGGGATAAGGATAAAGTTTACAGCATCCCGCACATCGCCATTCTACTTTTAAGAAAAATAAAAGGCAAAGCATACGAATACGAGGTTGTGGTTGTGGTGCTGCTGTTGCAGGGGGTTATTGCGATATACACGCTCTATTCTTTTTATGGGTCGTAGATGAAATGATGAAATGCCAGAAATACAGTTCAAAGCATCCTGCACGGGTTGCTGGCAAGAAAAATTGCTGCTTCGGTGAAGCATCGGCGCCGGGAGTTTAATATTTATGATGTGATAATAGCTCCTGTCTATCCTGTGAATCCTGTCAAAAATTTATGATATTGAGGTTGCTTCGGGAGCATGTTTAGTGCCGAGAATTTAATATTCATTAAGATATAATATGCTGTGCCTAATACATGAAAAACAAAATCTAATACATAGAAAAAAGGCTGCACAGCCTGAACCATGCAGCCCTTTATAGCGTGGCACGCACGCAACCGTCTTGACGGTTAGATCACAACCATATTTAATTCTTATCGCAACCTATATAAGAATGTTGGTGCATCCCTAATTGGTGCTGGGGTGGCACAGCAGGTAACTGCGACCGCCTGAAGAGCGGCTAGATCACAACCGGTCTTCCTGGGTTCAAATCCCAGCCCCAGCGCAGTGATCACCTTTTAATCATGTGAATAGATACAAGTTATTTCGCCCCCTTCAATGAGCACTTGCCTCTCCCCCCCCCTCCCTGCGCTAAAATCCCACCTTCGCCTTGCATAAATGCCAAGGGCTGGGATGATAGCAAGAAGGAGTGGGTATTTAAACAATTCATATCGCCTGAGTTTATGTTGCATGAGAGTGAGAGGGCAACGCTTCAACTGAGAGTAACCTCCGCCGCGTCTGGGCGAAGCCCAACGCAGTCTAGATGACCAAAAAGTCTCAATAATGCTGATATCTTCTGTACCGCCGAGTAGCGTAGTGGTACTCTTAATCATTTCAGGTACACATCTGCATAGTTATTGGAATACAGTTTATCGGTTTTTTCATCAAGTTCATTGAATTTTTGCAAATCGATCCCTTTCCTTTTACTATAGAACGTCTCTCCAAAATCAGTCATTTGCAGCATTCGTTCGGTGGTTAATATATAACCGTTGCCCGAAAGCTCCCGATCTTCGATTATAGCCAGTCCGGTGGGTCTTAAAGCATATCCAATATATCTATCTGACGTCACGTAACTAGACGAACTATATTCTTTGAGCCATTCCACGCTTGCTATTTCTTTGTCAGTATGGCTTATGAGCCATGAGCGTTCATCATAGATTAAAGGGCTATCTTTCGTAAATGTTAAGCCAGTAAAAACTATCGAGGGAACTGATGTGATTAAACTTATAAGTATAATAAAAGGAAATATTAATTTACAAATCCCTAAACCCGTTCTTTCCTCGATAAGGAAAAAGCCAATGCCTGCTATAGCGGCTAATGGCAACGCTACATGAGCGAAAGGACGTAGAGGATCCCCTGCTGGCGATGTAGATTGGCTAACTACATCTCCATAATTTAAAATAAAATTTGATACAAGCAGCAAAGAAAGCTCATCCGTGCCCTTGCACAAAACAATATAAAAGATATTGTACTGGTCGTCGGGTACAAAAAAGAGCGCATAATGGACTATTTCGGCGACGGCATCGATTTCGGGGTAAATATAAGCTATGTGGAGCAAAACGCCCAGCTTGGCACTGCCCACGCAATAAAACAGGCTGAGCACTTAATTGATGATAAGTTCCTCGTGCTCAACGGTGATAATCTTATCGAGGCTGATGCGATTTCCGATATGCTGGGAGGCGCATCGGGCGACGCGACTCTCCTTACAGTTGTGCGTGAGCAGACCATAGGATACGGCGTGGTATTGCAGGAGAAGAGAAAAGTTTCAAAAATTATAGAAAAGCCCAGGGAAAAGATAAGCCATCTTGTAAACACTGGTATATACAGGTTCTCTCCTTCCATATTCAATGAAATAGATAATACACCTATTTCAGAAACTGGAGAGTATGCAATTACAGACACAATCCAGAGAATTATAGACGCTGGGGGAGTTGTTACACATGTAACAACACACTCCACATGGATTGATGCAGTGCACTCATGGGATTTATTGAAAGCAAACGCAGTATTGCTTGGTAAACAGGAAAAGAGCATAGCTGGAACAATAGAAGACGGCACTGTAATAATAGGCGACGTGGTAATGGGTATTAACAGCATGATAAATGTGGGCGCCGTTGTGGAAAGCAGGGCAATGATTGACCCTGGGGAATTCGTGATATAGAAAGAAATAGTATTTACCTTTGGTTGGTTCGGAGTAGTAGCTGAACGATGATAACTGAGCCTGTGGCAAATTCGATAAAATTCTTTATTTTCTCATATTAAGCAAAACAAGCACTTATTTTCGCAAAAAATTAAAGGCGAAGGCGCCGATT
Source organism: uncultured Candidatus Methanoperedens sp. (assembly GCA_964431955.1). GTDB lineage: Archaea > Halobacteriota > Methanosarcinia > Methanosarcinales > Methanoperedenaceae > Methanoperedens. The sequence continues at coordinate 9,374 of CAYSLW010000066.1, forward strand.
CGACAGGATAACAGGATATACAGGATAATTTTTCTCCCATCCTGTAAATCCTGTAAATCCTGTCTGAAAATTATAACTCACACTAAATTAATTTGTGGCGCTTCTGCAAAACGCGATGCGCCGTCGTATCGCTTTGCGCGCCAGCGATGTGATGGAGAAATTAGCAACGAACTCAACGAACTCGATATGAACTCAAGACGACTGGAGTTCGTTCCAGTTCGTACAGGTTCGTTGTTGATGTTAGTGTTGATTTTAAGTTGGTCAGAGCTTCATATATGAAATTTTTTGGGATTTGAGGTTTTATCAGGGTTTGTTTTGGATTTTTAAGCTATCTTATCAGATTTGCTTTGGGCTCA
>CAYSLW010000067.1:0-9692 GCA_964431955.1 uncultured Candidatus Methanoperedens sp.
GCCGTATTCATCTACCTCAACATCGTCGTGCAGTATTTCCACGTCATCTGTCGCGGTGAAATGCGATACATAGGTGTTGATCAGTGGGGCGGCATTGAGCCTTTTGGTGTATATTTTGGCGCGGACTGTATATTTCATGTTTCGCGTAAGCAGGAAAGGCCACGTCATCCTGACTTCCTGATTTAGCGTCAGGTATACGTTATCTTTTACCTTTGAATAGACAATATCATAGTCATCCAGCAGTTCTATTTTTATATCGACCGAGGTGGGATTAAAGGGTCGAAGCAGAAGCTGCACCCCTGTGTTGGTGGGTGAGAAATCCACTAGATGGAACCCGGGCATCGATACGGTGCCGTAGGATACCTGGAATGAGGCGCTGGATAAAAGCCCACTGCCGTCGAAAATGCTAACTTTTGCCATATAGTAATCATGCTGTGGTTTTTTCTCCCATAATATCACCTTTGTTGAAGAGCCTCCTGATTTTAGGTCAATGGGCACCTCATGGGATTCCACAGGGCTTCCCGCATAAGAAAGTTCAAAAACCGCTTTGCCCTGGAAGTCAGAAGTGGAATTGATCGTGACATCGCTGCTTGTGAAATCAGAAAAAAAGTCCGATATTTCAACGCCTGCGGAGGCTGAGTTGATGAGAGTAAAAATGGATGCTGCCAAAAAAAAAGTGCTCAATATTATTTTTCGAGTGCCTAAATACATAATATCCTATATCCTTTATACATTCTCACTATATTTGAATATATAAGGTAAGGTAATAGATTTTAGAAAGATTTTATTGAAGATGTACCACCTTACTGTTAAAGTTTTATTCAAAGCTCGCTTTTTATCTTTTTCGATATCAGCTTCCCCAGTTCCCTGCATGCCTCCACGCCTGCTGATCAGATTAAAATGATAGGCGGTATCCCTTTAACTTCCAATGAAGCAAAAAAAATTGTTGAGGATTGTGAAATTACAGAAAAAAATGAGTTAATACGCCCATCAGGATTGGTTTATTATGAAGATCAGCGAAAATCATTATTTGATATACCTGGAAGAACCATTGTTTGTTTCAATCATACAGATCTTGAGCAAGAACGTTCTATCAGATTGAAAAAAATAGCGATTTGAAGAAGGGCATATTGATGTTTATATTTTCATATGCTATCTCGCATATCTGGCTATAGCATTGTATAAAAATCAAATAAGTGCTAATGGTTGGGAAGGGGTGAGGGAGGGTTTGGATGAAATGGGAAGAATCAGGAAGACTACTCTTACTATTGGGGGAGAGAAAATTGAAAAGCTTACAGTTTTCACAAAAGAACAAAAAGAGATTTTGAAAAAGTTGGATTTGGAAGAGGAACTTTTTGAGATGTAGTCTATAAAACCCTGAAGGTCAGGTTATATTAGCTCAATTTCATGGGACTACACACAAAAAGGAAAAATCGAAGAGCTTTTATCATTTGAAACACAAGTCAGGGCTGGAATTAATGACACTGGAATTGCTGGGGATAATACTCGCTCTTGGTTTACTTATTTATCTTGCTTACAAAGGACTCAGTGTCATCATTATTTCACCTTTGCTGGCGCTTGTTGCGGCATCGTTTTCTCCCGGACTCCATCCTATGGAGGTATTTACAGAAACTTATATGAAAGGCACAGTAGGATTTATTTTATCTTTTTTCCCCATCTTTCTACTGGGTGCGATTTTCGGAAAGGTAGTTGAAGCCACCGGGTGTTCCAGAGCTATTGGTGATTTCATTACCACCAAACTGGGAAAAGAAAAAGCTATTCTTGCAGTGGTCTTATCCTGTGCTGTACTCACTTACGGCGGGGTTTCTTTGTTTGTGGTCGTCTTTGCCATATACCCAATTGCAGCTCATCTTTTCAGGGAAGCTCAAATACCTAAAAGACTGTTACCGGCTGCAATTGCTCTTGGAGCTTTCTCCTTTACCATGACCGCTCTTCCAGGCTCGCCGCAAATTCAAAATGCAATACCTATGCCCTATTTTAAAACTGATTTGTTTGCCGCCCCGATTCTGGGTATTGTCGCTGCCCTAATAATGTTCAGCCTGGGAATGCTCTGGTTAGAAAGAAGAGCAAAAAAAGCTAAGGCGGCTGGCGAAGGCTACGGAGAGAAGGACGTTCCGGACAACACACAAGTGGACAAGACAAGAATTCCCAGCTTTCCCAGGGCTGTTATTTCGATAATCCTTATTCCTGTGACTTTCCTTATTCTTTCACGCGTGATCCTTCCCATGCTCGAAACGCCACAGGATGTCATTGGAATGTGGAGCTTGATCATCGCGCTTGTCATTGCCATATTAACTACCTCTCTGCTTTATGCCCGGACATTTAAGTGCTGGGCTGAATTGATCAAAACTATGGATGAAGGCGCTGCAGATTCCCTGCTGCCGATATTCAATACCGCTTCAGTAGTTGGTTTTGGTAAGGTCATCGCTGCCCTGCCTGTATTTGCCATTATCAGTAATTCACTGATCGAAATTTCCCCAAATGCAATAATTGCCACTGCTCTTTCAACTACGGTACTTGCGGGACTGACAGGGTCTGCGTCAGGAGGCATGGCTATAGTCCTTGGTATATTCGGAGACAAGTTCTATGACTGGGCAATTCAGGACGGGATTAATCCTGCAGTACTGCACAGGGTTTCCTCGATCGCAAGTGGAGGACTGGATACTTTACCACATAACGGAGCTATAATTACTTTGCTTTCCATTACCCGATTAACTCACAAAAAGTCTTATTTCGATATAATGGTGGCGAACATATTCATCCCGATTATAGCCCTTTTTGTTGTCCTTATTCTGGCTCATTCAGGAATAGTTTAGAGGTCGATATGCAAAAAGAATGTTCAATAAGGAAAGTAGGTATTGCTTGCCAGGGCGGTGGTACTCACACTGCTTTTACCGCCGGAGTACTCAAGAAAATTTTGAAGGAATCCCCGAATTTGAAAAAGAAAGGCTACCAGATTATTGATTTTAGCGGGAGTTCCGGGGGCGCAGTATGCGCTTTGCTTGCCTGGTATGGTTTGCTGCAAAATGACGAAAAGAAAAGCATCGAGCTGCTGGACTCTTTCTGGGAAGAAATGATGGCAAAAACCCCATGGGATGCAGGGTTAAATTACTTTGTGACGACATTGACAAGAATGCGAAGCAGTGGTTTTCCCATACCGGAAATAAGTCCTTACCACTATCCTCCTTATGGGCAGGATCGTTTAAAGCAAATACTTGAGCGACTGGTTGATTTTAATAAAATTCAGGAATTACTCAAAAAACCATCAAGTCCATCCCTGTTTGTTGGTTCTGTGGAGGTTTGTACTGGTAATTTCCGAATTTTCAAGAATGCTGATATTACTTCTCAAGTCATTCTTGCCTCAGCGGCTGTTCCTCTTTTGTTTCCGGCTGTCAAGATTGGCGACCGTTCATACTGGGATGGACTTCTTTCCCATAACCCTCCTATTGAATGTTTTGTTCATGATTTAGATCCAGATGAGTGTAAGACAGATGAAATCTGGATCATCCAGATAAATCCGCAGAGGAGAAGTGAAGAACCAAAAACCGTTGAAGATATACTCGACCGGCGAAACGAACTCGCGGGTAACCTCTCACTCAATCAGGAAATAAGTTCTATTGAAGCCTTCAACCGGTGGTTGAAAGAGGGGCATTTCTCAACGGATAGATATAAATATGTGGAAATAAAGAAAATTGAACTTGACCTGGAGCTGGACTATTCCTCCAAACTGGATCGTTCTCCTTCTTTCATTCGTGATCTGATGAATTATGGTGAAGAAAAAGCCGGGATATTTTTGAAGCAATTGACTATGTAGGTTCAAGACTTGATTCTTTCAAACTTCATAGTTGACAGGTCAATTGTGACATAAGTGAACTCATTGAGTTGACCGGGTTGAATGCATATCGTCCTGCCGAGTTGTGCATACCATCGTCCCGTTAATTCAGGAGACTCATGTATATGACCATGGAGCGATAGCTTTGGCTGATATTTCTTTAAGAAGTTATAAATGGCTTTTGACCCTACTTCTGAACCGTCATAACATCTATCCAGTCCTAACCTGTTCGGAGGAATGTGTATTACATTTTCAAGGTCTCCTTCACCGCAAAGCGCCGGGATTCCAAAATCTTGCAGATGAAGTTCCATGGGAAATAAATTGTTTATAGCTTTCTTGACTTTTTCCGGAAGTTCGGTGGGATAGACCAGTGCAGAGACTTTAACCATTACTTTCATAAATCTTTCAGCAATTCTTCTATTTGTTTTCTGAATTTTTCAATAGTATCGGTATTTTCAATGGTAGCCTCAGCCATTTGGATCGCTTTATCCAGTCCCCAGCCTTTTTCACGTTCATCCCGCCTTTTTAATTCATGGATGCTGCCCGTATCATCCGAACGAGAGCGCCTTTTCACGCGTTCAAAGCGGAGTTCAAAGGGTGTATGGATGGCTATGAGTTTAAAATCATCCCCGAATGTTTTTTTGAAATAATTGATTTCCTCTATATTCCTTGTTCCGTCCACCACTACCACAGGGGAACTCAACGGGATTCTTTGAACACAGCGTTTCGCAACCGCGTCCATGCCTTCTTCCCTGCGAAGAGCAGTTCCCGTGCCCCCGATATTCTCATCCGTGGGAGGAAGACCGCGTTTTGCCGTCTCTTCCCGTACGATATCGCCCATGTTGATAACCGGGACGCTCAGCCTCTGTGCGATGGCTGCTGCTTCGGATTTTCCCGATGCAGGCATTCCTACGAATGCGATGAGTTTCATGGAGCGAGTTAATCTTATTGGAAGATAATAAATCTTTATATTCTATAAGCCCAGAGTATAGCATATATGGCAGATGCAATAGCACAGACCCCTGTTATCGGGGGAGCAATAAAAAAAGACGCTGATGTGGAGATAAAAGAACTGCAGGAAACCGCTGAATCGCTCAAAAACCAGATGACAGAGATGCATTCAAGGCTTATTGAAGCTGCAGTCCTGAATAACAAGTACGTCCAGACCGTGCAGGAATACCAGAAGCAGATAGAACAATTGAAGAAACCCCCTCTTTTTATCTGCAGCGTTGTGGAATTGCTCGGCGACATGGCGCTTTTAAGGCAGCACGGGAGCAACCAGGAAGTGGTGACAAAGATACCCGATGAACTCATGCCTGAGATAGAGACAGGTGCAAGAGTTGCAGTTACAGGCAACCTCGCCATTGTAAAGGTATTATCAAGGTCGGTTGACGTTCGTGCCAGGGTGATGGAACTGATAGAAGCTCCCGATGTGGATTACAATATGATTGGCGGCTTGCAAAAGCAAATCGAGGAAGTTATAGAAACGCTTGAACTTCCGCTTACAAACCCTGAGCTTTTTGTTGAAGTGGGGGTGGAACCTCCTCACGGCATATTGCTTTACGGACCGCCGGGAAATGGGAAAACACTCATTGCAAAAGCGGTGGCGCACAGAGCCAAGGCGACTTTTATAAGAATGATCGGGAGCGAGCTTGTGCAGAAATACATTGGAGAGGGGGCGCGTCTTGTGAGGGATGTATTCAACATTGCGCGGGAAAAAGCCCCGAGCATCGTTTTCATAGACGAGATAGATGCCGTGGGAAGCAGGCGAACCTACGACGGCACCACAGGTTCATCCGAAGTGAACAGGACGATGGTACAACTGCTGGCTGAACTTGACGGTTTTGATGCGCGCGGCGACGTGAGAATCGTTGCTGCTACAAACCGCATTGATCTTCTCGACCCGGCATTGTTGCGCCCCGGAAGGTTTGACAGGATAATCGAGATACCCATGCCAGATGCAGAGGGACGCAAGGAAATATTTAACATACACACGCGAAACATGAAGCTTGAAGGCGTGGACCTTGAAGAGCTTGTGAAAATCACCGAAGGGTTAAACGGGGCTGAATTAAAAGCCATCGTCACAGAGGCGGGGATGTTTGTAATCAGGCGAAGAGGTAAAGCTGTTGCAATGGCGGACTTTAAGGACGCCTATAATAAGATGATAGTCAAGGAGACGAGAGAGGAAGTAGCAGGGATGTTCGTGTAATTTATTTGATTTTCCCTTCTATTTTTGTATGTGGTAACCGCCTGTATGATTGCATCCTTCTTATCCAGTAATAAGCAGCTAAAACAGCCTTCTCTAAAACCCCAGTTTTTCAATTCCTCTGTTGTGGCATAATTAAAGCACAGTTCTGGCTCTGTTGCGAGCGTGCATACATTTTCATAGATAGTTTCCATGCAATCTCCAGCTTCAACACGCGTGAGCGCAATATCAATAGACCTTTCTGCCATGTGCTGCAATAAACGTAGAAGTTGGATATGAAATTATCGCCAGATAGAATAACTTATTAATATCTTAGATTATATTTGTATCAAGGAGGCTTAAAATGTTTAAGGCAGTAATAGGCGCAGAAAAACTAAAGGAATCAATAGAATCAATATCCACGCTCGTTGATGAAGCGAAATTCAAACTCACGCCAGAGGGCATATCTGTCAGGGCTGTGGATCCAGCCAACGTCGCCATGGTGAGTTTTGACCTTGCAAAAGATGCCTTTGATTCCTTTGAGGCAACAGAAGGGGAACTGGGCATTGACCTCACAAAATTGAACGGTGTAATGGAAATGGCTGATAAGAACGACAATATCGAACTTGAGCTTGATGAGACTGCTCATAAACTCGTTGTCCGGATGCGCGGGCTTGCCTACACCATGTCCCTGCTTGATCCCTCTTCCATCAGAAAGGAACCAAAAGTCCCTGCTCTTGACCTGCCTGCACGCATAGTTATCCGGGGCGAAGACCTGAAACGAGCAGTGAAAGCCGCTGAAAAAGTGAGCGATTATATGACCATAGGGGTAAAAGGAGACGTTTTCTTTATGGAAGCTGAAGGGGATACGGATAAAGTACGGGTGGAGATGACAAAGGACCAGTTAATAGATATCCAGCCTGCGGAAGCAAAATCCTTATTCTCGCTTGACTATCTCTCGGATATGAGTAAAATCATGGGAAAAGCCAATGAGATTACAATCGATCTTGGAAAAGATTATCCACTGAAGCTCAGGCTCAAGATCGCCGAAGGTCACGGCGAGGTCAGTTATATGCTGGCTCCCAGGGTCGAATCGGAGTAAGACCCCGTATACGACCCCGTAGAACCCCGTATTTAAATACGGGGAATAGGGGAATAAGGGGACTGCTAAGCATGGATGTTTTCAAGTTTGCTTATTTTCCTTTTGTCACCGACGCGATAAAATATGTAGAAGCTCTGGATTTTAAACTTGATGAGCTTTTTTCTGAAAGGGTATTTGAACAGGTAAGGAAGAGGGGAAAAGAGCGCGTTCTCGAAGCTATCGGGGAGGGAATCACCAAAAATGCGTTTCCTGACCTTGTGAGCGCGGAAAAAGAACTGCTGTCATACCCTGTTGCCAGGATACTTGTCTCATGCATCAATGATAATTATCTTATCCGCAGGTATGCCCTTGCTGAAGCAAAATCTGCCTATGAGCGAGTAAAAGAACTTTCGGATGATGACCTTAAGGAATTTGCCCACGATTTCAATATCGCCGCTGTAATTGATGAACGGTCTGTGATCATGCATTTTATCGACTATATTCGCTACGTGCACGTCATCCATGAACATAGATGGAAACTGGTAAACAGGAATATGGATCGCGGGAAGGTAACTCTTATAAAGGAGGATTTCTCGCGCATCCTGGAAGAGGCTATCAGGAAAAGGATTGAATCCAGCCTGCCGCTTTCCGTGCCTGCCAAGATATGCACTTCGCTTGAGCGCTACCTTCTGGAAATACGGAATTCACTAACAACACGAAAATCCGAGTTCAGCATCGAAGAGTTCAAAGAAATAATGCCTGATTGTTTCCCCCCCTGCATGGTTCATGCCCTCTCCAGTGCACAGGCAGGCGTTAATCTCCCGCATTCTATGCGTTTCGCCCTCACGTCTTTCCTGCTCAATATCGGGATGAATACCGAAGGGATTATAGAGCTTTTTAAGGTCTCGCCTGATTTTGATGAGGAGCGCACAAGGTATCAGGTGATGCATATCCACGGCGCCACAGGCACGACGTATACCTCTCCTTCGTGCGCCACCATGATAACGTACGGTAATTGTTTCGGAAAGGAGGCGCTGTGCGAGCGAATCTCGCATCCACTGAGTTATTACAGGAGAAAAGCGTGGATATTGAAGAGGGGAAAATCTGAGGATAAGTGAACCTTAACCAAAACTTTCAGCAATCTTTTTATCACATCAATCCATCATGACATCCAATGAAAAAAGTTTTGATAATTTCAATATTATTACTTCTGTTATCAGGCGCCGCCCTTGCGGTATCTCAAATCACATTAAACGAAGTCAAAAGACCGCAGAGCGCCATTCTCTTTATAGTTGACGGCTTTGGTTCTTCGTATTACTATCCTGAACTTACGCCTATCGCCCTCGACGGAAGCGAGCTTCTAAAAGCAAGAACTCGGAACCTGACATTCGGGACGCGGATAGTAGACATAAAAACCTCCCATCCCATAACAGGCATTGCCCACTCGGTCATTGCAACAGGTTACTCTGAGGCAAACGAGGAAGTCGTGGGTTATACGGATGCGACTATTTTTGACGTTACAAGAAAACACGGGTTTGTCAACATCGCAGTCATGCAAAAAGGCGATTTTAAAAATATGCGCGAGGAGCAGGACATCATTATTTTTGATGAGAACAATTCTATCAACAAACCTTCGATGTCCATTCAGTCAAAATCACCTCCAATTGGCGTTTATGATTCGATGTACGAATGGAAAATGAAAGTTCCTTCATACATGAATAAATCAGGAGTGGACAGGTACTCTGCATACAATAAATGGGGCATTGACACTGCTAATGCTGTTATGAAGTTCATGATAAAAAACCATCCGGATCAAAAATTCCTGCTGACAGTGAATATAGGCGCAATAGACAGCGGAGGTCACAATCTGGGCGCTGACGATTACATCAGGTTAATCGAAGACCTTGACCGGGATTTTTATGCGCTGTATAAAACAGCATCAGAGAATAATATTGCCTTGTTTTTTACAGCCGACCACGGTATGTCTTTTGCAAAGAAAAATGCGCAAAGAGGGGGACATTCGGGTGATAAATACATTTCAAGGCAGGAAAGCCTGAGGATACCTCTCGTCATACTGTCACCAAACGCCGTGCAGGGCACAGTAAGCGGGGAATACAGGCAGGAGGATATTGCTCCAACGCTTCTGAGCATACTTGACCTGCCTCCTCATCTGCAGTATGCTGACGGTAAAGCCATCAATATAAAGAATTATGCCAGCATATTCATAAAAGCCGATTCGCAATACACGGTTTCATTATGGGATAATGGCAGGAAGATATCAGAGGGCTCTGATTCCGAGCTTATTTTTTCAGGGCTGCCTCTGAATACGACTTATACCCTGAAAGCATCGGGTACGGGAGGGACGTATGAGGAGCACGTATCGCTTGATTCGGATAAACAATTCAATTTCAACCCCCCTGAAGCAAAACTCAGTAACAGGGCAATTCTTGCGGTTGTTCTGATATTGATTGTCATTATCGGTGGAATAATAGTCATAAAGAGAATTAAGGATTAGTTTAGCTGCATGGGCGGGCATTTTTTATCGGCGCAGGAGCAGAATACGCAGCATCCCC
>CAYSLW010000068.1:0-9401 GCA_964431955.1 uncultured Candidatus Methanoperedens sp.
GATGGATTTTTTGCGATGTCCTTCGGACAGATTTTTTCAGGCGGGCTGGCGGCTGCCGCACGCCAGCACCGTCATTGCATTATTGAGCGAAATTGTGTGCAATGGTAAAGGAGTAAAGTGGAACTGGCTACAAAATCCTCAGAAGGCGAAAGCCCAGTCCGTTATAGCGGTCGCCCGGAGCGTTGCTGCCACGATCCGCCGACCGGCAGCACTTGGCGATGCCGTACCAGCGACCACCCCGAATGACATGGAAGCCATCTCCTTCCCATGCACTGCCGTCTGTTGGTGCGCCGTTGTAGTCACTATGCCACTTATCCTGCACCCATTCCCAGACATTTCCATGTATATCATACAAACCCCAAGGATTGGGCTTTTTCTGACCAACCTCGTGAGTCTTGTTCCCTGAGTTTGCAGGATACCAGGCATAATCCCCAAGTTTTGATTCATCATCGCCAAAGGAATATCTTGTGGTAGTTCCAGCGCGCGCCGCATACTCCCATTCTGCCTCAGAAGGCAAGCGATATTTGTTCGTGCCTTCTTTTTCGTTGAGCTTTCTTATGAATTCCTGAACATCGTTCCATGATACACTTTCAACAGGCAGGTTGTCACCTTTGAAATGCGACGGATCATTTCCCGTGACCTCTCGCCACTGCTTCTCGGTAACCTCATATTTGCCCATGTAGAATGCCTTTGATATTTTTACTCGATGCACATGACCTTCATTGCTACCTCTATCTTTTTCATTTGCTGGAGAGCCCATGTCGAATTCTCCTGCAGGTATCAGCACGAATTCCATGTCGATTGAGTTGGTGAAGGTCTGTTGTTCTGTGGCTGATACAGCTATTGATGTCGGGGTAACAGTTGGAGTGATTTTGGGAGTTTGGGTTACTATTGGAGTAAACTTAGGTGTTGGAGTTTAGATAGGTGATGCACTGGTTACTATAACCGTTCCCTTCATGGAAGGAAGAATACTGCAATAGTAATCGAAAGTTCCAGCTACGTTGAAGGTATAGCTGAATGTCTGTCCCTGAGTTAATCTTCCCGAATCGAAAACATTACCATTTTCAGTTACAGTATGCGGCGCAGTATCGCTATGCGTCCATGTTACTGTTGCGCCTTTCGAGATTGTTAAAGTTGCAGGATTGAATGCAAAACCTTTTATCTCGACAGTTGCAGATAATGTTGGTATGGGGGTTGGAGTTTTTGGTATTTATCTTACTTTTATCGGAAGCTCCAGCGTATGGTCTTCCGCAGTTGACGTATTATCCCCAAAGTAATATATAATCCTGCCTTTTACCTTAAAATCGCCTACCTGACTCGTCTTTATTCTTACTTCAATATCTTTTCCGCTGCCGGGATCAAGCCTATACGTTGTAGTATATTGACCAGCGCCAGAAATAACGAAATCCAATGAAGTAACCGACATCCCTGAAGGGGGAATTAAAATTACCTGGACAGTCATTACGGGTTTTGTAATGAGATTGACCGCGGATAATTTTAGTATGATGTCTTCCCCAATTCTGACGTCTGTCTTCTCGCCATAAAGTTCCACGCGTGCTGAAGGTGTTGGATTTGGAGTAGGGCTCGATCCAGGCAGCGGAAAGGATATTGAGGTAAGAGTTGCTGTTGGAGTGGGGGTTGGAGTTGGAGTAAGCGTAATGGTTGGTGTGATAGTAGGAGTAATAGTTGGAGTTTGAATTGGAGTTGCTGTAGGTGTTGGGGTGGGTGTTATTTTTGAGTTTTCAGGAGCGTTATTCCCACCTGGCGCAAGCACAAAATATCCAATCAGCAGCACGCCCAGCACCAGCGCCACGGCTAAAAATTTTATCTGTGAAATCCCTTCCTTCTTTTCACTTACACTTAACTTTTCTCTCTCCTTTGCTATGCGCTCCTCTTCCTGCCTCGCTTTCAGGCGTTCGCTTTCCCTTCTTTCAGCCTCTTCCCGCGCCTTCCTCTCCCTCAGCGCTCTCTCTTCCTGCTCCTTAAGCCTGCGCAAGCGCTCCTGCTCCTCTCTTTCCTTTCTTAGCCTCTCCTCTTCCCTTCTCTTTTTTTCCACATCCCCTTTAATATCAGTGCGCTGCACCATGCTATCCTTGATTTTAACCGACGGCGCACCTTCCTCCATAGAAATAGTTGACCGCTGCACCACAGAATCAATGATATTAATAACCTGCTCCTTCCTGATTATCCCGATCTCCCGCGCACTGGCGCTAAGTACGAGGTGGCGCAGGTTGTCAAGAATTTCATTCAAAAATCCGTTAAGACCATGACTTTTGTCCGAGCTTGCGCGCAGAAGAACCTGCGTTAGTCCTTCATATTCTTTAACAACAGCCGTGAGCAGGTAATATGCCTTTTCTCCAAGCGCATCACCTGCAAGATATAAAATTCTCCCGTTCTCGATAGGAAATTCATCTACTTTATAAAGCCTATTCTTACAGGTATGACCAATAAAATCAACAAGCTTATCGACTGTAATTCCATCAAAATTGACACCTCGTTCTTCTGAATATCCAGAATTCGAAAACCTTAGAAAATCAGCCCTCGTAATCGATTTTTCCTTCAGGAAAGGACAGACACAGTGAACTTCCTTGGGGCGCATCTGTTCTACATGCTTTTTCCATTGGTGATCCTTGTATGTGACTATGGCATTGATCTCTTCTTTATGGATGCAGCCAAGTGGTTTGAGGATGAATTTTGCAGTTCTCGGCACGGTTGGCGGAATAGTGCCAAGGTGCTGTATTTTATTGCCGGAAATTTCAAAAAGAGACGCGCTATAATCCAGTATAACTTCGACATCAGAAATAGCGGAATCACTGTCATTGATTACCCTGATTCCGAACCTGACATTATTATCCGGCAGGACTTCATAGCCGCGCTTTATTTCAATGTTTGATAAACCCAAAGATATCACTCCTTTTTAGAGGGGTTTATCAAAGTCCGCCATTTCATAGCCACCATGGATGCATAATATGCTTTAGAGGATAAAAAAGTTTGCAGACTCTCACTCACCGGCTGCCAGCGGTTAATCATGAGCCATCCGCCTGCTCATGTTTCTTCCTATAGCTTATCTTTATATTTGCTATATAAAAAGGATGCACCCATGAGTATCGCACCCAGTACCATGAAAGACATAATCCGGTATAATGTTTCCAGACCCGCCAGATCGAAAATAAAAACCTTAACGATGGTCAATAACAATAATCCTATTCCTACTTTTCTTACAAAGCTTAATTCATATCTGAATCCGGCTATCAATATCGCTATAGCCTCTATAGCCCACGCTGCCGATATCAATCCACCCTTTAACTCAAGCATAAGTATCAAAGTAGTGAGAAGCACCCCGCCGATAAGGTAATATTTCCAGTATTCGCTTTCACTTTCATATTCCGTTTTGTCCCTGTTTTTAAAGTACATGGCAGAACTGGCATAAAATGTTATTATTGCTATCAGGAACACAAAAAACCTCATACTTTTGAAGAGATTATCAATATCAAATCCTCTTAATCCAGTATCCATAAAGAGAATCTTGACAAGGGTTATTATCCCGACGATGTTGGCTAAAACTCTGATGCGTTCATTGTAACGGAAACCTATCAGCAACAGGATGAAACCCTCGATAGCCCAGGCAATAGTGATCCATCCATCATTCAACTCAAGCATAAGTATCACTGTAGTGAGAAGTACCCCGCCGATAAGGTAATATTCCCAGAATTTGCTTTCATATTCCGGTTTATCCTTGTTTTTAAAGTACATGGCAGAACTGGCATAAAATGTTATTATTGATATCAGGAACGCAAAAAACCTCGTACTTTTCAAGATATTATCAATATCAAATGCCCCTAATCCTGTATCTATAAAGAGCGTCTTGACAAGAACTATTATTCCAACGATGTTGGCGAATACCCTGAGCCCAAGTGCATTATATCGGAAACCCATTATTAGCAGAACAAACCCTTCTATAGCCCAAGCAACAGTAATCCATTGATAGTTCAATTGCACTGGTATTGCTATGGTAATGAACGTCGTACACAATGTCAGATAAATAGCGAACAGCTCTTTTGCATTCTTAATCAGAGCAGCATAAGCCAAGCCGAGATAAACACCTGCCACGATGATTGTGAAAATACCTGCGTATATCTTATAATTCGCATTAATAACCGAATAAAATAATCCATAAAAAAATATGGCATTAAGAGCTGCTATCAATATACCATGATAGGATTCAGGTATCTTGAAAAAAACGGATTGGAAGTTTTCCAGTGAAGCTTCTTCCTCTGATGGTTTCCGAATGGTGTATGCCAGTGCTGTAAATATTATGAAATAGAGTGATAAAAACAAAGCATTTATTGCGAAATCTCTTGGGAGGTTGTGACCCGAAAGCCACGAAGAATGGGTGGCATAAACAGCTATCAATCCACCGATGCCCATATTTATCCACCCCTTTCGCTGGACTATAATTACAAGTCCAATGGTAAGCACAGTGGCATAAACGAGGGTGTATTCGTTTATGCTGCTCAGGAATGAAATAATGTAACCCAAAAAGAATGCTTCTGATGCTATGATCATTGAGCTATATCTCAATGAGAGAAATACCGCAAAAACAATGATCAAGCCAAGCAGTATCATGTCAATCCCTGCTGGTATCAGTCCGTACGGGTTATAAGCAGTGTATATAATCAGGTATAATACAGCAAACCCTCCGCCTGTAAGGGTTCTTGAGAGGTATTCATATTTTTTCTCATATTTTTTATTATTGAGGAATCCTCCTGCTATCAGCATAATGAGCCCTATAATGATACCTAAACTAATCTTTTCCACAGGGCTCATAAGGTTCCGGTCATAAAGATATTTGATGAATAAGACCATTCCGATGAATATCGAGATTATTCCGATGCGGCTGAACCATTTTTTCCCGATATTCTCTTCAAAACCAATTTTTTCCCCCTTTAAAAATGGTTCTTTTTCCTCTTCCAATTCCAGCTCTTGCTGCTCTTTAAGATATTTTTCCTCTTGTTTTTCGGGTTTGACGGTAATTTTTCCAACTGCAGGTTTTACCTGTGTTTCCACAAATTCTGAATAAATATCTAATCTATCCTCAAGGGAATGAATTCGCGATTTAATATCTTTAATCTCTTCTCTTGTTTTTGCAAGCTCGTTGTAGATTTCGCCTGGACTGATTCCACCCATATCATTCTTTTCCTGATTATTTCGGTATCATGCAAATGTTTTTTCAGTATAAGTATTTTTCCAAAAATAGAGTATAGTGCTTTAGTGCTTCTTTCAATATATAAATTGCAAGCACCGGAAATCCCAAGGACTCTAAGATGGTAAAATTTGTCCGAGGGGGGATTTTCACCCCCGAATATCAACAGAGGAGCTGCCCATAGGAGGTTGTGGGCTCGGACATAAGGTTATCGTCATGATAATAATCATGCCCACAATATAACATACATATCTATGATATATATAAGGTTATCCGTTAGATAGAAAAAAAATTATAAAGTATATCTTTTGATTGGAAAAAGAAGAGGGACGACCTGAAGGTTAATTGCTCGAGTTTGTCAGGAGGTATATAACGTATGCACCCAACAGAATCTGCGCTGCAAACTGGGCTGCTATAAAAATCATAGATGATACAATAGGGTTACCGCCCATGGAAGATAATTTATAATTTAATGAAAAACTGCATAATCCCGTACAGGAATAAGCACGCTACTGCATATATAATATAATATAATCCAGTTCATCCGTCACAGTAACACGCCATGGAGGATAAAGATTACCTCACTTTATTTTTTCTCTTATATTCCTGGCAATCTCATCAAAAGCAGGCGGTCTTATCTGAAAAACATCCATACTTTCTGGGAACTCGATCGGTCTTCCGTCGGTTATAATAAGAACCCCATTTTTCTCTGCGGGCAGTTCTCCTATGAGCATGGAGGCAAGTCTGCTCATCTCGTCCTGCGTCTCCTGAATCTTTTTTACAAGATAGATTCTCCATCCCTCAAAATCAATGTTCTTGCCGTAAAAACCTTCATGCAGTTCTTTTATCTCAGGCAAGAACGACTTCGAGTATTCCTCGAAGAGCAGTTTTGACCTCCTCGAATATTCGCTCTTTTCAATCCCCTTGATAACTGCGCCGCTATCCATAAGGCTCTTTATCAGTTTGTAATGGTTGCTTTCTTTCCCGAACTTCTCAAAGATTTCCATCCCTATTTTCTCGTCTTCGTTTGCCTCTTCAAGATACAGCGTGCTGATATTTCCATAGGTTGAGACGAAATAGTCTATTTTTTCTCTGACCTCGCCCCAGAACCTCTCAAGCTTTGCATTATCAAGTTTGAATTCCAGAGCCAGTTCTTCAAAAGGGAGTGTAGGCACTACATAGAGTTTTCGCTTTGCTGTGAAGTTTTTCGCCTCTGGTTTTTCTATTTTTCCAAGCTCATCCATAGTTTAACTCTTATTATCGAAGATATATAAACATTATCCATGCTTTTGTCTAAGGAGATTCAAGAACCTCTATCATTGCCTCTTCATAGATTCGCAGGTCGTGTGTGCTGTGAAGTACGAATCGTACTTCTTTAATCCCTGCATTTTTTTCAAGGAATTTCACTACGCTGCTAATGGAAACTCTGCTCGCTTTCTCGATATGGTAGCCATATGCGCCTGTGCTGATGGACGGGAAGGATATTGTCTTTAATCCCATCTTCAGGGCAAGAGCAAGGCTGTTAATATAAGCCTGCGCAAGCAATTCATGTTCTCTGTTGTTTCCCCCGCTCCAGATTGGTCCAACAGTATGGATAACTTTTTTCGCTTTCAGTTTTCCTCCGGTTGTTATCACAGCTTTACCTGTGGGCAGACCCGCAGGGTATGATGTTTGCCTAATAATTTTGCACTCTTTCAATATTTCAGTTCCCCCTTTCCTGTGTATGGCGCCGTCAACACCCCCTCCTCCAAGAAGGCTGGGATTGGCTGCATTGACTATGGCGTCGGTATCCTGTTCGGTGATGTCGCCCAATACGAGGATTATTCTGGCGGTTCCAAAGATGGCTTCCATAGTTTATTCAGACGAGGTTATTCAGTTTTAGTTTTTCGGTTTTTGAAGCAAGTGTGGGTTTTTTCTACTCCAAGCTGCATTAAACTTAATGTCCAGCAACCTCCTGGAGTTCATCCATGAACTTGCTAACTTTAAATCACCGCAAAGTTCGCAAAGAACGCAAAGCATAGCTGCAATAATCTTTGCGAACTTTGCGTTCTTTGCGGTGAGAATTCTATGTTACCCCAACATGTCTGTGGACATTAACATTAAATAATCATGAGCGTTTTACATCGGGACGCGATTACTGGAGCGTTTGGCTACTCTGGCAAGTACATAACAAGGAGGCTGCTCGACAGGGGACATGAGGTACTGACGCTCACAGGACATGCCAACCGTCCCAATCCCTTTGGGAAAAAGGTCATGGTTGCGCCGTTCAATTTTGACGCTCCAGAAAAGCTCATGCGCAGCCTTGAAGGGGTTGATACGCTCTACAACACCTACTGGGTGCGCTTCCCCCGAAGCGGGATGACGCACGAGCGCGCCGTGGAGAACACAAAGATTCTGTTTCGTGCGGCGAAGGCAGCAGGAGTGCGGCGTGTGGTGCATGTGAGCATAACAAACCCCCCAACAGAATCCCCACTCTCCTACTTCAGGGGAAAGGCAGAGCTCGAACGATTCCTGAAAGAGTCAACTCTGAGCTATGCCATCCTCCGCCCGGCTGTGCTGTTCGGGGGCGAGAGCGGCGAGGATATTCTGATCAACAACATCGCATGGCTGCTGCGCCGCTTTCCAGTGTTCGCAGTCATGGGCGATGGGGGCTACGGTCTTCAGCCCATCCATGTGGAAGACCTTGCCGCTTTAGCGGTCGAGGCAGGGCAGAGCAGCAGGAGCTATGTTGCAGACGCCTGCGGACCTGAGACGTATCGCTACATCGACCTTGTGAAGCTCATCAAACGTGAAACAGGCAGCAGGGCGATTATCGTTCGTGTGCATCCCATGATAGTGTTTGCTGCTGCACAGATTATAGGGAAGTTTGTCGGGGACGTGGTTCTAACACGCGATGAGATTACCGGTTTGATGGATAATCTTCTGGTTTCAGGAGAAAAACCTGCAGGACGAATCCGCCTCAGCGAGTGGCTCTCGAAAAATGCCCACAGGCTGGGTGTGACGTATGCTTCTGAGACGCAGCGGCATTATAAATGATGAAGCGGTCTTGCTGAAAGGCTTTTACCTTCTCAGGAATCTTTCAATCACTAACTCAACCTCACGCCTCACAGCTTCAAGTTCCTTTCCTGTGTCTATAACCACAAACCTGTGCGGTTCTCTCTCTGCAAGTTTCAAAAAATTCTCCTGCACCTTCTTAAGGAACTCGATTTTTTCAAACTTTGTATGGTTGCCGCGAACACCGCATCGCGAAACCGCAATATCCGGGTCAATGGTAAAGAGGATTGTCAAATCAGGAACAATCGACCAGCCCTTATGGATACCCTGCACCCACTCCATCGCATCATCGAAGTGATTCGAAAGTGCAGCGCCCTGATAGGCGTACCTGCTGTCAGAGTACCTGTCAGAGATTACTGTCTTTCCTTCTTCTAGGGCGGGTCTTATTACCCTGGCTATATGCCCGGCATGGTCTGCAACAAATAAAAACAGCTCAGCAAGGGGGTCTGCCTCGGATTCGATTGAGCGCTTTACTGCCTTTCCAATCCAGCTCTGAGTAGGCTCGGCTGTAAAAACGGCTTCGGGAAATTTAATTTTCAGCATCTCTGCTATACTAGATTTTCCTGTTCCATCAATTCCTTCAAGAGTGATTAGTTTTCCTTTTGGCATTCTGGCTATATATCGAAGTTATAATGAAAAAGCTTATCCATTTTCGAAATAGTTTTAATTACGAATAAAGTTTTGAGGCATATACATGAATGAGTCAATCACTACGAACGATAAACATTATAATGGAGCTAATTGGATAAAAATAGATTTGCATCTGCACACTCCAGGTGTTAAAAGTTTCGACTTGCCTTCTGGAATCAACATAGAATCAGGTGACGATGTAGATAAAATTGCTAAAGAGTACGTAAACAAATTGAAAGGTGCAAATATAAAAGCTGCAGCAATTACTGATTACAACGGAATAATAAACGATTGGTACGAATTAATCAAAGGGAAAGCTGAAAAAGAGAATATTATTATATTCCCTGGGATAGAATTATCGTTTGATGAAGGCAAACACGGTTTACATGTGCTTGCTATATTTGAGGCGGATAGCGATATTGATGGAATCAACCGATTTATACACAGCCTTGATAAAAACCCGCAAGAGCCCCTCGTAACTGGGCAAAAACACCGGGATATCGTACCTAAATCT
>CAYSLW010000069.1:0-9381 GCA_964431955.1 uncultured Candidatus Methanoperedens sp.
TTTGAAATATAAAGAAAAGGACGTGCTTCACAGGCTCTACAGCGACATAATTTTCAGGGACATTATTGTAAGATATGGCATCCGTGAGGTAAAGGCTTTTCAGGAGATTGCAGGGCACCTGATGTCGAATATTTCAAATACAATCACCTACAACAGATTAAAAAACGTGTTTAACCTCGGCAGCGTAGCTACTGCGAAAAATTTCACCGAATATCTTGAAAACGGCTTTTTACTTTTCTTTGTAAACCGGTTTTCTTATTCAAAAGGGGTACAATCGGCATCCCCAAAGAAGGTTTACTGCATAGATGCTGGATTGAGGAACACAGTATCTTTCAGGTTATCAGAGGATACAGGAAGGCTTGTGGAGAACATGGTGTTTCTTGAACTGAAGAGGAGAGGGAAGGACGTTTATTATTGGAAGAGTAAAGGTGAGGTTGATTTTCTTATAAGAGAAGGCTTGCATGTGAAGGAGCTTATTCAGGTGTGCTGGAGCCTTCCGGACGAGGAGAAGAGGAGCGCTGAGGTGAAGGCTCTTGTTGAGGCAATGAGGGAGTTTGATATAAAAGAAGGGGTTGTGATAAATGAGGATATTGATGATGAGGAAATTGTTGATGGGAGGAAGATTGTTTATATGCCCCTGTGGAAGTGGATGCTGGAAGGTTTTATCAAAAAGGTGGAACAGTAAATGGGATTTAAAGATCCGCAGGGTTATATGATGGTCGCCCTGTTGTATTAACTTCAGCATGTGTAAATCCAAGTCCTATAAAATCGAGCAGTGCCACAAACGCTTCAATAAAGTGGACAAGATTTTCTTCCCCAATGTAGTCGTTGACTTCGCGAAAGATAGACTGTGCCTGGGGTGAGGAAAGGCTGTAAATCATTATACCGTCGCATGGCTGTTTCACCTTTGCGTCAACTCTTGCGTTAACTTGTTAATCTCCCTATCCCCATCCTCATCTTAACGCCCTCAACATCCCAATCCTTCACAAGCGCGCCCTCTACTTCAATAACAGAGCCGATATCCAGCGACTTCGCCCTTACCTCGCCTGCAATGAACTCCTTTAATTCCAGAACAAGCTCAACCACGCTTGCATCCGTGATTTTTACAACTGCATTTATCTCCTCCTCAACAGCAAGGTCAAGCTCCTTTCGCATATCCTGAATACGTCGAATAACCTCGCGGGCATATCCTTCAGACTCTATCTCCCGCGTGAGTTCTGTGTCAACATACACGTCACCACCTGAAAATTCAGCATGTGCAATAGCAGGCGGGATTAAGTCCCTGAAACTTACCATATCCTGTGTGATTACGCCGGTTTTGAGTTCAAAACTGCCCGTTTCCAGAATTGCTTTCTTTATTTCCCTGCCATCGGCTTTCTTCAACTCTGCTATAACCTTGCCAGCATCTTTTTTGAAGACCGGACCCAGGGCTGCGTGATTAGGCATTACCTCAACGCCGAGTTCTTCCCAAGATTCGTTGGTCATGAGCAGAACTATCTCCCTGGCATTGGTCTGCTCTTTCAATACGGATTCAAGGCTCGCTACCGCGCCGCAAACATCATCTTTCTTCGGCGCCACCACAATCCTTTTCACTGGCCACCTGAGCTTTCGCTTCAGTTTCTGCCTTGCATTGGATGACGCTTCAACAATCTCCCTGACAATACCCATCCTTTTCTCAAGTTCGGTATCAATGAACTTTTTCTTTGGCGCCAGCCACTCGCACATGTGAACGCTTGCAGGCGCATCGGGAGCTACATTGCGCACAAGGTTCTGGTACATCTCCTCGGAAATATGGGGCGCAAAAGGCGCTATTATTTTGGTCACAGTGACAAGAACCTCATATAAGGTGTAATAAGCCGCCAGTTTGTCGGGGTCGTTGGCTTCGCGCCATGTTCGTGGTCTTATAAGCTGGATATACCAGCGTGAGAGGTCTTCGAGCACAAACTCGGATATCGGGCGCGTGGCTTTATGAAGGTTGTACTCTGACATGGCACCATCTACCGTTTTAATCAGTGTCTGCGCTTTTGAAAGAATCCATCCATCCTCCGGGCGCAGAGGTAGAGCTGCGAGATTATCCGGAATATCCTGTGGATTGAAATTATCAAGAATCATGTAGGGCAGCGGGAACCGATACACATTCCAGAGGATATTCAGCATCCTGTGCATATTGCCTACCTCGTCCCAGTTGAATTTCAGGTCGTCCCATGGAGCATTCTGCGAAAGCACATAAAAGCGCATGGATTCAGCGCCGTATTTTGCAACGATTTCTTCAGGCGAAACCACGTTTCCCAGACTCTTTGACATCTTCTTGCCTTCGGTATCCAGAGTAAAGCCGTGCATCAGTACGCTCTTATACGGCGCCTTACCGAAGGAAACCATGCTTGCAATCATTTGTGAATAGAACCAGCCTCTTGTCTGGTCATGTCCTTCAGTGATAAAATCGGCAGGCCACCACTCCTTAAATGCCGTTTCATCGCGCGGGAAATTCAAAGTAGCCCATGAAGCAACTGCGGAATCAAACCACACATCAAATACGTCAGGAACCCTGCTCATCCTGTTGTCACACTTACGGCATTTCATATGGATGTTATCGACATTAGGTCTGTGGAGGTCTGAAAGCGTTTTTACTCCCGACCTTGCAAGAAGTTCGTCCATTGTCCCCATCACCTCCACCTCGCCGCAGAAGTCGCATACCCACACAGGAATTGGAATTCCCCAGTACCTCTGGCGCGATATGCACCAGTCACGAGAACCTGTGACCCAGTCTGCAAAGCGCGCAGAGCCTGCCCATTCAGGGTACCATTTGACCTTCTTGATTTCATCCAGCATTTTCTCCTTGAGGTCTGTAACGCGCAGGAACCACTGCTCTGTGGCAAGATATATGATCGGGGTCTTGCATCTCCAGCAGTGCCCGTACCTGTGGGAAATCTTGCCGCTCGCAAGCAGCAAGCCGTTTTCCGAGAGGTCATCAAGCACGACTTTATTTGCATCCCTGACGTGCATCCCTCTGTATTCCCCGGCTTCTTCCGTGTACCTGCCGTCGGCGCCAACAGGACAGAATATGGGAAGGTCGTGCTTCATCCCCAGTTCAAAGTCGTCAATACCGTGACCGGGTGCAATGTGGACGCATCCCGTGTTCTCAGCCGTGACAAAATCCGCCATGTAAACATTATGCTTGAATTCCTTCTGTTTGGGTACCTTGTCTCCGAGAGGAGATTTGTATTCGATTTTTAGTTCCTCGCCGAGAATTGTTTCAAGCACCTCATGCTCCTTATACCTCCCCTGTTTCAGGACATTTTCCATAAGTTGGGAAGCCATAATGAGTATCTCTTCTTTCCCATCCTTTACTGTCCTGACTTTTACATACTCAAAAGACGGATGCACAGCCACTGCAATATTGGCAGGAATAGTCCATGGCGTGGTTGTCCAGATTACGATGTAGGTATTTTCCTCGTTCGCAATAGGGAATTTGATATATACCGAGGGGTCGGTCACATCCGCATATTCCACCTCGGAATCCGCAATTGCTGTTTCGCATCTGGGGCACCAGTTCACAACCCGCAAGCCCCGTTCAAGAAGTTTTTTTTCATGCGCCTGTTTCAGGGTCCACCAGGCTGCTTCGATGTATTCATCGCGCAACGTCATGTACGGGTCTCTCCAGTTAAGCCAGACACCCAGGTTCTTGAACTGGAGCGTCATTTCATCCCTGTGCGTTAAAGCAAATTCCTTGCATCTATCCACGAAATTGCCCACTCCATATTTCTCGATGTCCTTTTTTGACTTGAATCCCAGCACCTCTTCCACTTTTACCTCGATCGGAAGCCCGTGCATATCCCATCCTGCACGGTCGAGGATGTGAAAGCCCTTCATGGATTTGTAGCGCAGTATGGAATCCTTGATTATCTTATTCCAGGCAGTGCCAAGGTGTATCCTGCCTGTGGTATAGGGGGGACCGTCCACAAAAAAGAACTTCTTGCCGTTTTTCCGCAGTTCCCTTACTTTTGAATATGCGTCTATTTCATCCCAGAATGTACGGATATTCTGTTCTACGGTTTTTGCATCGTATTGCGCTGCCTCTTTTAACATGAAAATAATCTCCAAGGAATGGGGGTTAGTAAGGCGATGATGCAATTAAAACTTATTGTTTGAAAAAATCAGGGTTAACAGATAAATCATAACAAAAGAGTTAATAAGTCTTATGCTTAAGAGATGGATATTTTAACAAAAGCTGGTGATTGTAATGGATGCAAGAGAAGCAACAAAGGTAGTGAGAGACTATTTTGAAGGTATTAAAAAAATAAAATTCATGTTTGAGGTTAGAAACGTTGAAAAAAAATCTGAATTACTTGAAGATGACATTTGGGTAATTAAATGTAATATTCAAAATGTTTTCGAAGAAGAGCCGATATCATATGAAGTAGGAGTTGTAGATAAGACAGGGGATATCCTCTATGTCAAAGAAATCAAGTGATAGAAGAAAACCTATTATCACAGATACGAGCCCGTTGTTATTACTTCTAATGGGTTTGTATGATAAAAATGTAATACAAAATTTCAAAAGACTTTCCAAATACGACTCTATTGATTACGATTTGCAACCATCGAAGCTGACGGTGGATATACAACCAGCTTATCCCTCGCGGATTTGATGGAACCAGATGTCCTCTTTGCTTACAATTTTGATGACAAGCCGCCTGAACCCACTCATGAAGAACCTCTTCGCCTTGTAGTCCCAAAAAAATATGCATACAAGTGCGCAGACCCCTGGAAAGAGGAGAGGTATTCGGATTAAAACACATTCATTCATTCAGTAACTCACTTACCCTCACAATCGGTATGAGTTCAACATCAGCGTCAGCAAGGCTCTTGCTCGCCCCTTCCTCGCGGTCAACCACCACAATAACATGCTGAACAACTAACCCCTCATCCCTCAATGTCTTTATGGCTTTCAAGACAGAGCCTCCAGTTGTGGCAACATCCTCAACCATTACCACCGAACTACCTTTGTCGAATTCGCCGATAATCTGCCCTTTCGTACCATATTCCTTAGCTTCTTTCCTGATTATTATCAGAGGCAGCCCTGTTTCAAGCGAGACCGCAACCGCTATCGGAACTCCCCCAAGCGCCGCGCCGCCGATATAATCCGCAGGGATTGATTTGTGTTTTAATATCTCTGATATCTCG
Source organism: uncultured Candidatus Methanoperedens sp. (assembly GCA_964431955.1). Taxonomy (GTDB): domain Archaea; phylum Halobacteriota; class Methanosarcinia; order Methanosarcinales; family Methanoperedenaceae; genus Methanoperedens. The sequence goes on from CAYSLW010000069.1 coordinate 5,185, forward strand.
TGAGCTATCAGTTTTAACATTCTGGGATTGGTACTGGCTTTTTTGATGTCAATGTAATATTTGCTTTCCTTCCCCGATGCAAGAGTAAAATCACCAAACTTGATTGCGCCGCATTCTTTCAGTGCTTCTGCAAGAGTTTCCATTACCAGGGCTCCTTTTTTACTTTTATATAATATCCTAAGATATTGGTTAAGCGGTGAAGCACCGGTGTGAGGATTAGAACAGTAATGATTATCCAGAACGTAAAGTTATCATTAAACCACTGCGGGTCGAAAATGTATGTAAGAATCCATGCGCCTGCCACAAAATCCAACTGGTCGATAAGAGGGAGTTTTGCCCCGCGCTCAAATCCAAGCCTTCGTTTAAAAAAACTCTTTACTATATCCCCGAGCAGGGCACCGGAAGAAAGTGTTATTATAGCGGTTATTGATGGAATTATAAAAATATCGCTTGCCGTAGCCTGCCTTTGCAGGAGACCTATAATAACCCCGCAGGCTGTGCCTCCAAAAAGCCCCCGGAATGTCTTGCCGCTGCCCAGTATTCGCCGCCCGTCCCGCCAGTTCTTTCCAAAATCAATGGGCGTTCCGCCGCCGAACACCACAGCCGTCGGGTTAGCGATGTAAGCAGGGAGCATCAGCCACACTGCTTTGATTATTACTGCGATTATAGAGAGCATATATCTGGGCGACTTATTGTCAATTGTTCAACCTTAACTCCGGCCTTCTCAAAAAAATCCAGAGCTTCAGTATCAGGATAGACCATCCCGAAAACCACTTTTTCAATCCTGGCATTGATTAACATTTTTGCGCACAGGATGCACGGCTGGTGTGTGCAATAAACGGTGGCGTTCTCGATGCTTACGCCGTGCAGCGCTGCCTGTATAATGGCGTTCTGTTCTGCATGTACGGCGCGGCACAGTTCATGCCTGGTTCCCGAGGCTATGTTATTTTGCTCCCTTATGCAGCCTATATCAAAACAGTGCGCCAGGTTTCGAGGCGCGCCATTATAGCCTGTGGAAAGGATTCTCTTATCCTTCACTACCACAGCTCCAACATGGTTCCTGAGGCAGGTGGAGCGTTTTGCAACTATGCTCGCAATCTCCATGAAGTATTCATCTATTGTGGGTCGCATCAGCAATAAGACCTCGTATTTAAATACGGGGACTATAAGCATCAAACGATAAATATCTACTGCTTTAGAAGTAATGTTCATCCACGAAATCCATCGTATGCTTGTAAGAATAGGGTTTACTCAAACTCGTATTTGATGGTGCATTCACCCACGATTCCTGGTTTATCCACGCCTTTTGTGATTAGATTTTTCCCCAGTTTTTTAACTGCTGCATACTTGGCTGCCTGCACAATGGGACAGGCGGTAGCTACTCCCTCTTTTCTCAGGATCTCGTTTCCGTGACATATGATGCAGCCTTTGACGTCAAGCGTATAGTTCTTATCATCACAGTTAACCTTCACATGATCTGCAAACTCAAGCACGTCTTTCAGGTAATTCTCAAAACTCTGCGCAAACTCGGCAGCATTATTGATTTTACCAGCGGTATCTGCCCAGCTATAAGCCATTATTGAGCCAACCTTGGCATTTATTTTCTTTGCATCCTCGCCAAGTGCTTTTATCATGGCGGCGTGGTATTGTTTAAGGAAGTTCGGGCATGCGGTCATAGTTCTGATAAAACCATTATCTGATATAAATATTGTGTTTTGTGTTAAAGAATTCAGGTCAGGTTTTAATATCTATAAAATCATTGGTTCGCTGTATGAAATCCATCGTTCTACTTTCATCAGGTCTTGACTCAACGGTTGCGTTCAAAGAAGCATACAACAGGTGCGACGAAGTGCTGTGCGTTACCTTTGATTACGGACAGCTAGCATCGGAAAAAGAAATCACATTCGCAAAAAAAATATGCGAGTTATTCGCCGTCGGTCACATCATAATATCTCTTCCATGGTACGGCACCTTTCGCGGTGCGCTCACAGGAGGAGGATTGCTGCCCAAAATATTGGAAGACGAACTCGATGACAAGGAGATCACGCAGAAAACTGCAGAACTGGTATGGGTGCCTGCGCGCAATGTGGTTTTTCTTTCAATCGGCGCTGCGCTTGCTGAGAATTATAAGTATGAACTTATTGTTACAGGATTCGATGCCGAGGAAGCCGCTACGTTTCCCGACAACACGCCCGAATTTGTGGAAAGCTTCAATGAGATGCTGAAATTCGGAACGCTGACGCATCTTTCCGTCTATACTCCCCTGATCTCCATGAGTAAAGCCGATATAGTGAAGCGCGGGCTCAAGATAGATGCGCCTCTTGAATGGTCATGGTCGTGTTATGAAGGCGGGGAAAAACCGTGCAATGCATGCGAATCATGCCTCAGGCGAAAGCGTGCTTTTGATATTGTTGGGGCAAATGACCCACTGCTGGAAAGGCTCGGGATTTGACCCGAGTTCTCACCGCAGAGTCGGCTATGCACTGGTTGTTCATATAAGACAATGAAAAAGAACATCAAAATGGACATTAACAGCGAACTAATACGAACTCGTACGAACTCAGAGTTAAATATTTTCAACTGTCCGGCGCGCCGATAGAAACCGATGCAGCTTCAGCATATCGAAATTATAAACCGCAGATGAACGCAAAACTTTATGAAAGTTTTATCAAAAACTGTTGCGGCAGTTTACACCGCATACACGTATGGGCTTCGCCATACGTGGGTTACTGCGTAAACCGAAGTTTCGGTTTATGAACACAGATTTGCTGCATCGTATCTGAAGCATCGGCGCCAATAATTTAATATTAAAAAAGTGATATATTTGCGGCGCTTTTCACCGCAAAGTTCGCAAAGAACGCAAAGCTAAGGCGCATTTTATAACATATTAATGCGCCGATGAGCAGCTTCATGTTAACCGCGACTGTTCGAGCACCCACTGGAGCGCAGGATTGTCGCCCAAGCTCCCGCAATAAGGACGCCGTCCGCTTGCAGGCGGATGCGGGCTTGTTCCGCACCCTCCGGGCGGCGTGCCTGGGGCGGCGCAATCGAGGCAGATCCAGCAGGTGGCGCGCGTAAAAACGTCCCGAAGGGCTATTCTTGCGGGTAGGCGCACATTCGCTTTTGCAGTAGAACGCCTCAAAGCGTTCTGGCACGTCATTATAGTGATTTCAGCCCTGAGGTTTTGAAAGAGATTTACGAGAAGGCAAGTATAAAATTTTTAGATAGCTAATTTTTTATTAACCTAATTATATCAGATATGCATTATGAAAATTTAAAAAGAGACCGATTCGCTATTTTTGTGATTTGAATAATTTATCAGCGAGCTTCCTGACTCTCTGAATATTCTCGGTCTTACTGTCAGTAGGGCTACTCTCGGTAGGTGAGCTTTGTATTCTTGCTGAAGATTCTTCTTCCAATTGATGATATAATTTCTCAAGATAAATTCTCTCTTTCTCATTTGGTTTTTCAAGTTCTTTCTTAAAATAAGCTGTCAATTTAATAACATCATTATGAAAGATATAAGCTTCAAGAATATCGGAAACATTCATGGGTTTTTGTTCCCACTTTTGAAAATCATCGTAACGATAGACCCCTACTATATCTCCATTTTTTAATATAAATGAGCATAATTCATTCCAAGAACGCTCTAAATAGTCAATATGTATCTTATAACCAAATACAATCCGATTCATAGGTTTGAAGCTTTTTGAAGTTCTGATGACTGTGCAAACGGTTATTGTTTTTTTGGGTTCGTTTAGTTCCAAGATTTCTCCAACAATAAATCCGTTTATAATATTCTTTCTTATACCAATACCTTCGCCATTAATCAGCATTTATTTTACCTATCATCGTTATTTCCTTAAATATCTGCTGAATTAAAATTGGATCAGGTTTTTCTGGAAGTAATTTTAATACTTCATTGACATATTTACTGCCTCTAAAATGTGCTTTTAAATCTTGAACACTAAATTCTGCATTATGCGGACGAACATTGTTGATTAAAATATGAGAAAGATTTACCATGAAAAAAGCAAGGTTGACAGCATTTGTGACCGGTATTTCCTTGATGTTCATAAAATCCTCCAATCCCCAGTATTGTTTTGCATCTCGGAAATTAAACTCAATCTGAAAACGTAGCTCAGGGATATTGAAGGTCTCTTATTATTAACAAATCCTTCGGTCTAACTTGCCACC
>CAYSLW010000070.1:0-5788 GCA_964431955.1 uncultured Candidatus Methanoperedens sp.
GAAAAAGTCAAGTAGTTATGTATATTCCATATGCGGCTAACAATACGCCAATAAATATAGCAATTCTAAAGAAAACTTCTTGCATGGTTGGTAGTTTTTTATCAAGCTCAATAATAGTTATGCGGAGAACTATACACTCTCGATGTCCTCGATTTTGGCGATTTTGCTTGGTATCAGTTTCTTCCCGCTTTTAATCACCTCAATCCGTATATCGGAAGCATCGGCATCAATGGAGTTCTCGATAAGTTCCTTCACCACCGAGGATGGGCGCTCTATTACTTCGCCGGCTGCTATCTTGTTTATGGTTGCATCATCGAGTACGCGGATTTTTCCCATATTGGAGTTATATTACCTGTTCGGATTATTCATTGTTTCGCCAGCAGGCTCGAAAACTATAATACAGCACGCGACAAAAAGTTAGAAGGAGCAGAATGAGCTTGAAGCCACAAAAACAAAATCGCAATGGTTATAACGGGTAAACCCGATAAACTAAGTGAATGTCCAAAAAGAAGCGCGCGCCACCTCCTAAAAAATCAAACATGACTCTGGTATATGCAGCACTGGCGGTGCTTGTTATCGCAGCGCTGGTCATGTATTTCTCTTACACCGCACCAGAGAAGCCCGAGGAGAAGCTTCCGTATTTGTTTAGCTGGGATAGCGTTCCAGGAAAAAGTAACACTAAATTAGTAAACTTTTTAGAGAAACTTGAGGGTGTAGAGTGGGTAAAAAATGCAACAATCGAAAAAGCCAATAATCGAATAATAACCATTTCCGATGGGAAAAACTCTTTTTCACTTAGCCTTAATGAGGAGAAAAACAATGCAATTCTCAAAGGAAATAATGGAAAAACCTATGACCTTATTGTAAAAAATGAAAATGGTAAGCTAAACATATATCCAAAATATATTCTCCTCACCAACAAACCGAGCACTTATGAACCAGGAAAAGTAAAAATAACCGAATTCTCAAAATTCAACTGCGGTCATTGTTATACGCTTAATCCGCAGCTTCTGGCTCTTAAGAAAAAGTACGGTGATAACCTGAGCATCACTTACAAACTGATGCTGTGGAGGTCGGTGCCGCAGGACCAGGCATTCAGAAAAAGTATAGAGGCATATATCCTCGCAGAGAGGATGGGGAAAGGCGAGGAGATGAAGGATGCCTTGTTCAAGGCTATGCTTGTTGATAAGAAAGACCTTTCAAGTGAACTTGTTCTGGGGGATATAGCAAAAAGCGTAGGGCTTGGGGAGGATTTCAGTGCAGCGCTGAAAAGGGGAGATGCAAGGGATGAGGCTGAAGCGAACATCAGGCTTGCTGAGAGCTTCCAGGTGGATGAGACGCCCACGATAATCATAAACGGGAACCTGAAGGTCACTCCTGCCATGACAAATGAAGATATGGCTGCGATGGCAGGCAATCTTGATGCGATTGTGGCTTCGCTGCTGAGTTGAATTTATTGCAGCGATCCCATCAAACCATACGCAATGAAAAACTCAAATAGCGCCATTTCCTATTCCTTTTTTACCGTTTTCTTCTCTTCTTCTTTTTTCAACCACTCAACAAAATTGCAATGCGGGCATCCGATATCCCAGGGGCGCTTCCCTTTGTTTATTATCTTGATAAAGTAAAGCCCATGCTCTTTGCACTGCTTATCCGTGACCACAATCTGACCGCTTTTAGGCAAGGGAAGAGTGAAGTCGCATTTCGGGTAAGCAGAGCATCCGATAAATCTTGAGCCTTTTTTGGATTTTCTTATAATCAGGTCGGAAGAACATTTCTGGCATGTGCCTATAATGCGGTCTTCGTATAGACCATTCCTTAAGGACTCGCTTATCAACTCTTTATTCTTAGACATGTCTTTGAATATCCCGTCAAGCATATCCCTGGATTCTTTGATTACGTAATCCTCGGTAAGTTTACCTTCTGATATTTCATCCATATCATGCTCGAGTTTGCCCGTCATTTCTGGTTTTGTGATGGTGTTTGCATATTTCTCCAGCGCTTCTATTACAGCATAGGCAGTTTTTGTGGGCTGCAGAGGATTCCCGTGCACATAAGCCCTGGAATATAGTTTGGATATTATTTCGTGGCGCGTGGATTTAGTCCCAATTCCCAGGTCATCCATTATCTTGATCAAATGACCCTGTCCGTATCTTGAAGGAGGCTGTGTCTCTTTCCCGATGAGTCTTACCTCTTTTACGTTGAGGAGCTGTCCTTCTTTGAGCTTGGGCAGTATCCTGTCTTCAGGCATATTGTAGGAATAATACCATCTCCAGCCGGGTTCCACCAGGCGCGCTCCGTTTGCCACGAACTCCTCTCCGCTTATATCCACAGTCACAGCCATGGTTTCCCACTGCGTTTCTCCTGCAAACGTTGCAAAAAACCGTCTGACGACTAGCTCATATATTTTCCATTCATCCTCCTTGAGGTCGCCTCTTTTAGCAGGCGTTGCTGGGTGGATTGGAGGATGGTCTGTGGTTTCTTTTTTACCGCGTGTAGGCACAAGTTTTCCCAAGAGCAGCTTATGCGCGTATTCATGAAACTCTGTGTTTAAAAAGGATGAAATAATGCTTCTTGTGTCGAGTGTCTGCGGATAAACGGTATTATCGGTGCGCGGATATGAGATAAACCCGTTAACATAAAGGTATTCCGCTATCTGCATGGCATTCGCCGCCGAGACGCCAATTCCGCTTGCGCCTCTTAAGAACTCTGTGGTATTGAAGGGCGTGGGAGGTTTTTCGCTTCTTTTTCCAATAACAACGCTTTTTATTGTGCCATTTTTTCCAAGTCTTGCCTGAATCTTTTCAGCCTCGCCCTTATCCAGAAACCTGCCCTTTTTATGCTGGGCTTCAAATTCGCCGCCGTTTACTAATGCAGCATAGAGTTCCCAGTAAGGCACAGATACGAAAGCTTCACGCTCCTTTTCCCGGTTTACTATTATAGCCAGCGTTGGTGACTGCACCCTGCCCACGGAGAGGAACTTATCCCCGAGGCGTCCAGAACTCAGGGAAACAAAACGGGTGAGGACAGCCCCCCATATCAGGTCTATGACCTGCCGTGATTCACCTGCCGCCGCAAGATTAAAATCGATTTTTGTAGGGCTCAAGAAGGCTTTTTTTATCTCAACGGGTGTTATGGTGCTGTAATGCACGCGGTCGGCTGTAACATCGGGATTTACCTTTTTAATCACATTGAGCGCTTCCACGCCGATTAATTCCCCTTCCCTGTCGTAGTCTGTGGCTATGGTAAGGTGTTCAGCTTCCTTTCCGAGTTTTCGGAGCGCAGCAACAATATTCGCATGCGTGGGTTTTGTCTGAATCTCAGCCTGTATCAGGTCTTTTAAATCGGTCTTCTGCCAGTTATTGTAATCCTTTGGGAAATCCACTTCCACGATATGCCCGGAAAGACCTATTACTGTTTTGCCGTTGAATTTATATGTATCAACACCGGTGACCCTTTCCCTCGCTGGCTTTTTTTCAGATAGTATAGCCGCGATTCTTTTTGCGGTGTCATGCTTTTCTGTTATGATTAAATGCATCGTATCCTCAGGATTGTCTGGATTAGACTATAACTTATTTAAATAGGTTTTGTGCAGCGAAATCTTTATACCATAGTAATATAATGTATTATATGTAAGTAAAACTTACACATGAATATGAACAGAAAAACAATTATGACAATAGCGACAAAGAACGGCGAGCTCTATGGAATGCTCTACTTTCAGAATCGTTTAGTAATACGGTGAAAAGGTGGATAAAAAATCCCTCGCAGAAATCTTAAATGCCCTTGGCAATGAGCACAGCCTCGCCATCATGGCAATTCTTGCAGGAGGAGAGTGCTATGTTTCGGAACTGGCTAAGATGGTAGGGATTTCGCGCCCGCTTCTTTACCTGCACCTCAAAAAACTTGAAAACGCAGGTCTTGTGGAAAGTGAGATAAGGCATTTTGAGGAACCGCCTTATACGAAGAAATTTTACAAAGCAAAGCATTTTGAATTAATACTGTCATTAAGTAGAATTAAGGAGATCGTAAATTTGAAAATTCAGTCAAATATTTAAAGTTAAAAAGCTTCTCTGAATTTTCAAAATAGGAGGAAAAATTATGCAAATGAAAGAAATGAAACGTGCCCTTGAGAGAGTTGGGAAACTCCTTGAGTCGGTTAAGTGAAGTCTATGGTACTTTCTGATGCCCAGAAAGAGCACCTGAAAAAGCACTTTGGGGAACTCACAGGGGACGTGGAACTCATTGTTTTCACGCAGGAAACCGAATGTCAGTTCTGCAAGGAAGCCAGGGAGTTTGCGCTTGAATTGGGAGCATTATCCCCAAAGATAAAAACAAAAGTCTATGATTTTGTTTTAAATGGTGATGAAGCCATAAAATACAATATAAAAAAGATCCCTGCCCTAGCTATTGTGGGAAGCTCGGATTACGGCATCAGGTATTACGGCGTTCCTGCGGGTTATGAATTTCCAGCGTTAGTGGATGCTGTGTTCGATGTTTCAAAGGGCGCCACATCGTTATCAGATAATATAAAGAAAAAGCTGGCGGAAATAAAAAAACCGGTGCACATACAGGTATTCGTATCTCCAACATGCCCTTTCTGTCCGAGAGTGGCAAAGATTGCATACCAGTTCGCAATTGAAAATGAGTTCATACGGTCTGATGTAATCGAGATGACAGAATTCCCCTATCTTGTGCAGAGGTACGGTGTGATGAGCGTCCCCCACATCGTAATCAACGAGGATTCGTCATTTGTGGGAGCGCAGCCGCCCGAGGTGTTTATCGAGCAGATAGCTCTGGCGCTCAGCAAGAGCTATAATCCCATGTACTCTTAGCCCTTCTTTGCCCGGATGATGAACTCGTCCGCAAAAAGATTCTTCCACAATACTGCCAGCCTGTACCACAGGAAATTCAAATTCTCCTTGAAGAGGTAGATGCTCGGCGTAACATCCAGCCAGGTAATTTTGTATCCCGCGTCCTCTGCGAGCTTTTTCGCAGAGTTGAGATTGTAGAACCGCAAATGCGACTTATCAAAAACACCGTTTTCAGCGTATTCAAACTTGCCAAAAAAAATAGTCATCCTTGAATGCCAGTTTACAATGTTGGGCACAGAATATATTAAAAAACCGCTATCTGAGAGATATTTTTTGAGGTTAGCTAATATTTTGGATGGCTCCTTCATATGTTCAAGAACATTCCCGAGAATAATGCAGTCGAAAGCTCCATTACCATAAGGCAGTTCTTCAGTTTCGATATCCATCTTCAGCATTTCCACGCATTTGGTCTTTGCTATGCCTGCCATTGCAGCATCTTTCTCCACACAGTAGACACGGCATTTTTTACTGATCGATAAAAGATTTGCAAGCCTTCCTGAGCCGCAGCCGATTTCCAGCACTTTTGACCCGGGCGGTATTAGCTTGAGGATTTTGCAGCGTGATGTATAGGTATCGATGTACATAGCTACTCCATCTAAAGTCTTACCGACTTAAAATGAGGTCCTCTCCAGTAAACCATTTTTTCAATGTTGACCTGAACAATCACATCGTTCTCCCCAAGCGGTTTATTCTCTATTACTGACTGGTATTTACCCTTGAATTCCATATAGATATCACGGTATAGTTGCAGCGTCTCTTCTGGGAGGAAATAAATAGGTGCTTTTTCTGTTATTTTCGCGACGCCCTGCGCCATGACACCTTCATTGTTGAAGGGATTTACAGGGTCTCTTATGTCGATGGTTATGCTCACATTGGGGTTTTCGGAGATGTTCTTGATCTTTTTTGATTTATCG
>CAYSLW010000070.1:5888-9245 GCA_964431955.1 uncultured Candidatus Methanoperedens sp.
CGCCGCAAGCATCTGGATAAGCCGCAGCGGAACATCGAGCAGCCCATAGACCTTTACCTTGCCTGTAAATAGCACAGCCTTATTTTCATATATATTGCTCATGTCTCTTTTATCTATCAGGAAGGCTACTTTATTGTTTTTAAGCATTATTTTCAGTTTTTTTGCTTCTTTTGAGGTATTAAAAAAAATCTTCTGCCCGTCAAACACATAAACTACCGGGGTGACGTGCGTAACTCCTCTCAGGGCTGTCCCTATATAGGCAAAGCTGGATTCTTTTACAATATTGTATATATCAGGCGGAAGCCACGGCACTTTTGATACTATATAGGCTGAAATCACCGAAATTAAGGATATGAAAATCATGAAAATGAATATTATCGTGATGAGAAAATTATCGATCTGAAACAATGGTATTAAAAGAAGTGAGATTATTCCGAAGAAAACGTTGTTAATGTCCAGCCTTCGCAGGGAACGAAGCTCTGTGTAAGGCGTATGTTCAAGTTCTGTCCTTTTTTCTGCGAGCTTTCCAAGCCTTACCGACCTCCACAGGGCAAGAACGGATGTCCATAATGCAAGCCCCATCCTGTAACAAATATCCCATATCAGGAGACCGACAAACAGCAGTAGTATAACATGCGGGTTTTTCCCAAGCCAGTTCTCTAACAGGTTCGAGCCGTAATAGAAGAGATACAGCATAAATGGAATGAAAATAGCAATGCCCGGTATTGCTTCGTAATGGTTCCTGTGAAAGAGTATTCCTTTATATTGTTCAAGCAATTCATTTTCGTCTTTACTCAACGGCGCCCTGAATTTGCGAAGAGTGGATCCCAGTTGCAGAATCAAAAGGCTCCATAAAACTGCAACAAGGATGGCAAGTGAACCGTAGAGCAGGGAAATCGGTCTCAGGTCAAAGACGAAGCCAAGTATGAGACCGAAAATAAGGAGAAAAAATAATTGCAGCAGAATGCTATATTGATATGAAACCAGGGAGAAGGGGGGAATTCTTCCTACTATTTCCTCGTAAATCCATTTCATTTCCTTTTTTGCGCCCTTATCCATACAATGGATTGATATAAGGCATTAATAATAAACCTCTCTAATAAACCGCTATCAGAGAACAAATCGATAATGTTATTTATGACCAATACTATTATTAAAGCCGGTGAAGGTATGAAAAACATTAAATTAATCATAATTGTGCTTGCTATCTTATCATCGGTTTTCCTGGGGTGCGTAGGGGAGCAGGTTGGTACTCCGACTCCCACAGCCACGCCGACAGTCGCTGAGACGGTAAAGCCTACGGTTGTTCCAACTACCCCAAGCCCAACACCTACGCCAACTCCAACGCCAGTACGAATACCTTCTGTGTACAAGTCTTTTGTTGATGAGTTTTATGGCTTCAAGAGGGTAATTGAAACTAACTATAAACCAATCGTGTACAAGAATCTTACACTCAATGTATATGTCGGAGATACCATGATATGGATCAACGATGCTACATCGGGCGAGAAGCTTACTATTGTGAGCGAACAGGGATTATGGGATATGAATGACACAAGAGCGATATTAAGATGGGACACTAAACAGTTCAGCTACAATTTTACCATGCCAGGAACGTATGGGTTCTATATCAAGGAGTATCCCCGCTTCCAGCACCAGAAAATCATCGTGAATCCATAAATATATAAATGGTCACGAAGAATCATTAAGATTAAATCGTAATCTTTAAGCTTAGGAGGTAGGAAATTTACTTCCGTACAAAACCATTTTAGTATTGAATAAACCTGATAGATGCAGGATTACTGCGTCTGCAGTAAACAGTATCACACGGTTAGGAGGCAGTTTTATGCGCAAGGAAGAACTGATTCAGCTACACACACTGATGGTGCATATGAAGAAATTTTTTGAGGAAACCGGACAGGGAGAATTTTCCCAGTACCATTCCCTTAAGATAACCCCCATACATGTGCATCGCAGCAAAGCAGAACACAAGCACGCCATCTTCATCCTCGGTAAAGAGATTGCATCTATAATGGCTCATGACAAATTCTCTGGGCCGGGAAGAACCCAGGTACGAATGCATGAACTGGCAAGCCGCGCTGTGGATGAAATGAGACACTAAAAACGATTTCTTTTTTTTTAGCGCCCCGAAACATTTCGAAGCATATATTATCCAGTAAAGAGAAGTAATTTGTTTAATGAACCCGTCTAAAAAGATTGAATATTTTTGGGTTCATCAAAGAGGGATATAAATGGAACTTAATGGAGTACAGATAGAAGATACATTTGCGGAAGCATTTCCTATAAAAATAGCAAGGGTATTGATCACAGGGGCTACTAAGAAATGGGCTCTCGTAGCTGCACAGGAAGCCACAGGATTCGGTACGTCTGTGATAATGTGCCCGGCAGAAGCAGGTATTGAAAAAATAGTCAACGGCGATGAGACGCCTGATGGCAGACCAGGAGCATATATCCAGATATGCACGTTTGGTTTTAAGGCTCTTGAGGAACAACTCTTAAAACGCCTTGGGCAGTGTGTCCTGACAGCACCAACCGCAGCTATGTGGAACGGGCTTCCCAAGGCTGAGAAGCAGTTCGATACAGGATTCAAGCTCAAGTTCTTCGGCGACGGGTTTGAGTCCGAAACAAATATCGGTGGGCGGAAAGCATATAAAATTCCCATGATGCAGGGGGATTTCATAGCGGAGCACAGTATCGGGGCGCAGGACGGCATCGCTGGAGGGAACTTCTTTATATTCGCCGACAACCAGATGGCAGCTCTCGCTGCTGCTGAGAATGCAGTGGATGCGATAGTCCAGCTTGAAGGGACGATAACACCATTCCCCGGAGGTATAGTTGCAAGCGGCTCGAAGGTGGGCTTTACAAATTATAAATTCATGAAAGCGACCACAAACGAAAGATACTGCCCTTCTATCAAAGCAAAAATAAAAGATACGAACGTGCCTGCAGATGTGAACGCCCTATATGAGATCGTAATCAATGGCTTGAGCGTGGAGGCTATCAGTAAATCCATGAAGGCTGGAATAGAGGCTGCGGTTAAAATCCCGGGCGTTAAAAAGATAAGCGCAGGGAACTACGGCGGAACTCTTGGTCCGTACAAGTTCAACCTTAAAGACTTTTTTTAAATATCAAGGGGGTTGAAGCCCCTTTATCTTTTTCACCCTGAATAGTCTTATATTAAAAATAAAAAGATTAATTTAGGTATGGGTGAATTAGGCACTATATCAAAAACCCGGTATTGACCCGATAATCTACTGATGTTTTAAATACCAGACAAATTAATCGAAGGAATTGATTCGTGCCTGGATAAAAAGAAGGAGTTACCTTTGTTTGTAA
>CAYSLW010000071.1:0-9225 GCA_964431955.1 uncultured Candidatus Methanoperedens sp.
TCAAAACCCATCAGGTCATCCGTGGTCTTAATGTTCTTATCTTCGAGGATACGAACCTCAATATCCAGCAGCTTATCAATTGATTTAAAGCGAGCTTTTCCGCATCGGTCTGCGCATACTGACGGCGCCTTATTTCAGCGATGGTGTTCATCTCTGGCACGAAACTGCCGCGGTAGGCGCCGTTCTCTGTGAAATAATTGAGTTTATAAAAACCACAACTTTATATACTAATTTATATACTAAAGTAATTACAATGAAGCTCGAAGAACGCCTTCGGTGCAGGTTCTTGAAAAAATGAACTTGGTAACCAAAGGACAGCCCACATGGGCAGCAGTTCTTCTTTTCTGCAAAGAGCCGCAAAAAATCATCTCTCAGGCTGCGATACACTGCGGAAAGTTCAAAGAAGGAAATATAGTGATTGATGACAGGATGATCACCGGGACTCTTTTTGAGCAGATCGATGAAGGTATGGATTTCTTTCATAAAAATATAAATGTCGAATTTGTAATGACAGGCAGACCAGAAAGAGACCAGATATGGGATTATCCCCCTGAAGCCCTCCGAAATAAAGGACTTGCAGAAGTTTTCTATGATACTGAACTGATCGAACAATGGGGAAGCGGCATAGAAAAAATGCAAAAGTATTGCCTTAATGCTGGACTTCCTGAACCGATATTTGAGGAATATCAGGGATTTCAGGTAGTATTTAGAAAGGATATCTATGACGAAGAATACCTCCGCGGACTGAATTTAAATGAAAGGCAGATCAAAGCTGTGATGTATGTCAAAAAGAATGGAAACATTACAAATAAAGAATATCAGGAAGTCTGCAATACATCTGAAAGAACCTCTTCACGGGATCTTGCAGAACTGGTATCAAAAGGACTATTTGAGCAGATCGGTATTACCGGGAAAGGCACGGCATACGTACTAAGACGCCAAAGACGCCACAATGACGCCATAAAGACGCCAGACCCTGATAATAAAAGGAGATAAAGATGATAGGAGTTGAAGACGCAAAATCCGAATGGTTTAAGAAAGGTGCTACTCTTAGTGATAAGTCAGCTCGAAAAGATTTCGGGCTTACACAGGAGGAAATAATTAAGGGTATTGAGGATGGCAAGCTGCATTACCACGTTAATAGTGTATTTGGGAATCCATATTTGAAGCTGATCCGAAGCGAAGTGGAAGCATTTGTAGATGAAAAACATGGTAGCAACTACCTTAAGAAGAAAAAAATCAAGAAAGAGCTGGCACAGACCAACAAGGAGTTGAAGATATTGAAAATTCAAATTGCATCCCTGGAACTGAGAAAAGCTGTGCTGCAAGCCAGTCTTGATGATTGAAGAAAAAAAGATTAAGGAGTCTTTCAAATGGAAAAGAATTATTATTGTAACTGTAAATCAGGATGCATAAATAGCCGGTGTTCCTGTTACAAAAATCAAGAACCATGTGATGATAAATGCGGATGTGTTGAATGCAAGAATCCGCTTAATGATATAGATGCGGAAGAGTATTCAACCTGTGCACTTCAAAATATAAACATTGTCAAAAATCTATCACAGGAAGAATTGGATGAGGAATATAAATTACCATGCGGATGCGAGAAAGTCAAGTTAAAAAATTTATTAAAGGAGTATGAATGCAAAGGATGCGGGACAGAGTATTGGTATTCATTTTGTTGGAATGTTGTGGCTCAGGATGATTGTTCATGGCATTGTGAAATATGCAAAGAGTGCAGAGACTGGAGAGAATGGCATTGCGAAAATTGTAATAAATGTACATATGGAGTAACATTACCCTGCCAGCACTGTGGTGAAGAATGACCTTATGGAGATTTGATTTAATATGTTAAACGTAGAAAAAACAATCCAGAGCATACTCAAAAAGTTGGTGGTGTCCTAAATTTTATGACCTGATGTCTTTATGTGTCTCATTTTTGAAAATTATGGATTTGCCTCTGTGCCTTTGGGTCTCCATGGCTTCTGAAAAAAAAATGCCACAGAGTCGCAGAGAACACAGAGGTTATAATCAAGATTTATTAACTATATTTATAGTGACAACGTCTCTCTGCGGCTCATTTATATGAATTCGTCAATTAACAAGTTGAATTAATACAGACATGTCACGATTTGCAGGACACTACCAAAAAGTTCGAATTAAGGGACGAGTATGAAAAAAGAAAGTCGTTTTCTGGTATGACAGGGATAAGACTGCTGATCCTGAAGGTCTTGAGTCCATCAAATCCGCCCTTGCTGAACATGGCATAAAAATGCATATACTGAACAACAACTTCTTTGAAACAAAAAAGCTCCTTGAAAATCTTCATTTTTTCATAACTGACACAATTTTCAATTCACTTCCACCCACCCGCACCCCCGGCTCACCCCGCTCCCCAGCCCGCTGAATTCCGCGAACTGCGCTAAGATGAGCGCCGCATTCTTAACAGAGACTGGCGCATCCTTCGTGAACCAGTATGTGCAGCTTCCGGTGAAGCCCTGTTTGAAGATGGGGCGCGCATGCCCCTTGTTTTTGTCAAATACGGTATTCACCAACCAGATAAACCGTAATAGTGGAGTTGAGATATTCCGGGTTCCGCATAAGGATTTTGAAAAATGCGTTACGAGATTGACGGATTTGATAAACTCCTCGGAAGGTGAGATTATCGTCAATATGTCAGGCGGTCCGCGCGAGCTCCTCGTTCCTTTTGTAGTCGCATGCCTTGTGAAATCAGAAAAAGTTAAAAACCAAAGAAATAAGAGTTTCATTCACAGGTGAACTTTTATTGAGTAAATTACAAATCCACCACATATTAAAAAGAGTTCAATGCGAAATAATTATAGGACTACACATGCATAAGAATAATCTATATGCAAGCACTATTTTAGTGCATGCACTTATCTGATATACTAAAAAAATTAAAAAATAACGAGATAAGTCTTGAAGACGCCGAGCGTCAGCTTCGGTTAACAAATTTTGAATTGTTATCAGATATTGCCCGGGTGGATATCCACCGCACAAAGAGAGTTGGCATCCCTGAAGCTATTATAGCGGATTGTAAGACCTGCGACGAAGTCGTTTCCATAGCACGAATTCTTTTAAAAAATGAAGGGCGAGCTATAATAACCAGGGCAAGTGATGAGAATTATGCTGCATTGAAATTATTAGCCGAAGAAACTTGCTCGAAAATTAGATGGCAAAAGCGCGCAAAAATTGTTGTTTTAGGAGATTCTATTGCAAGAACAGGCGGCATGGTTGGAGTAATTTCAGCGGGCACTGCTGATATTCCTGTTGCCGAAGAAGCAAAGGTGATAGCGGAGGAGATGGGCTGCTCTGTTACCGCTATATACGACGTGGGTGTGGCAGGAATTCACAGGCTGTTTCCCGAATTAACCAAACTTGTTGAGGCGGGTGTGGATGCTATTGTGGTTGCGGCAGGACGGGAAGGTACTCTTCCTGCGATAGTATCGGGATTGGTGGATGTACCTGTTATCGGCTTGCCGGTGTCGACAGGATACGGTGCAGGGGGCAGGGGCGAAGCTGCGCTCCTATCCATGCTCCAGTCCTGTTCTGTTCTGGCAGTTGTAAATATCGATGCTGGTTTTGTAGCCGGAGCTTTTGCTGCACAGATAGCGAATCTTGCTGCAAAACATAGAACTCGAAAAACGTAAAGCTAAACCTCTGATCAAATATAACTTATTTCAAATATCGTTTAAAAAGCGAAGATTATTTATATGGTGAAAAAAGTTATAGTATATACAATCTAAAATAAAGAGGTAAAATAATATGAGGATTCGAGTAGTAAGCTCTAAAGAGGAGATCAATTCCCTTGGAACAGGTGAAAAGATAATTCATCTGGCTTTCAGACCATCAAACAAAGATATTTTTGCGTTAGTGCAGGCATGTCCCAACGTAAAGGCAATACATATACCAAGCTCTTATATCAAGACGATATCGAGCTCAACAAAAATGTTCTTAGATATGCAGGGCATAGCATTACTGGAAGGGGATGTATGGGGGCACAGGAAAGACATTAATGAATATTCTGAGATAAAGCCTGCAGTATTCGATAGAATGGAAGAACTTAAAAGAGAAGGCTTATCCGAGTCTGCCGTTCTGGATAGGCTGGGAAGAGAAACACGCCTCAGCAAGGATTTATTAAAATTCCTGTTAAAGGAAAAGTCTAAAAAGAAATAATTTTTTATTTTTCGTATTTTACAGTTGGCATCTTTTTCTGTATTTCATCCAGCAACTGGTCATCGCTTTTGCCTTCAGTTGCAATCCCCAAGTCTTTTGCCATCTGTTTTAATTTTGAAGATTTTTCTTCCGGGGATTTACTTTCCTTAATTAATTTCTCAACATCTGTCAATTCACGTTCGATCTCCTTTTGTCCTTTTTTAAACTCGCCTGTTGCCTTACCGAGCGAACGCGCAAGCTCTGGAATCTTGCTTGCGCCAAACAAAATGATTACGACCAGCGCTATTAATATGATCTCCTGTGTTCCGATAGCCATATTATACACCTGCTGTTTTCATAGGTCTTATAGGTAACGTTTCCCCTGATTTAATTTTAGAGCGTATTTCTTCTACAAGCTGTTCAGGAGTCTTATTCTGTGCATCTAAACCCATTTCAATTGCTAAATTATGGATATTTGTATCTCTTTCGTTTGATGGTTTATCCAGTTGCTTTAAATTAAATTCTATTTCCATCTGTGCTTTCTTGAATTCTCCTGCTGCTTTACCCAAAGAGCGCGCTAATTCAGGAAGCTTGGTTGGCCCGAATAAGAATAAAGCCGCAATTAGAATTAATATCAATTCTGACGTTCCAATCATTAATATCTTATTGATCGGCAGGATTCTTAAATCTTTTTATTGTAAAACGTTACTGTATAGTCCCGAAATTATTTCGCATCAAATTTTTCCCTGAAACTTCTGTACATCATAGCTTCAACCTGACTGATACCTAAAAGTCTAATCAGCATCCTGATATCGCTTCCATCAGGCGCGGCAGGAGGAATCATGGCATCCCCTTTATAGAATATAGTTCCGCCTTTTATGTTTGCGCCCACATAACCTCTGGCTTTTCCTCCTATGATAAGTGTCCCTCCCTTCATATACGCGCCCGCGAACTCTCCTACATTACCTGCAATAACCGTGCCTCCCCTAAGGAGTACACCTGTGTTCATGCCCGCATTTCCATCCACACGAACAAACCCGCGCTTCATCAGGATGCCCGTGCTCATACCAGTATCACCTTCCACAATAACCCTCTTCTCGGCATCAAGCCTTGCTCCAATCGTATCCCTGAGCATGCCGTCCTTTATGTGCAGCTCATCGCCTTCCAGCACGTTAGGAGGAAGAAGTTTCTCCTTTAATCCTTCCTGAAGAATGCCTGTAATTGATATGTATTTTCGATAACCTTCGCGCTCCGATTCGACCTCGATCACGTTGCCCAGTGGTTGTTTGACATTGCCTTTAACGTATATCGCTCCCGAAACCATGCTTATTCCCATTCGAGTGCCAACGTCGCCTTCAACGATTATGAAACCAACTTTCATAGGCTTCCCCGTGCCTCTAAAAAATTTCAGATCAACTCCAAGACTGCTGCCCAGCCTTTTGCCAACATTCCCCTTAATATACACATCCTCTCCCCTCTTTAAACATAAGACAATGTCCTCATAAGTATAGGATGTGCCCTTCTGATGTGGAATGATAGTTGAAGGTGAAAGCCGCTCACCCCTGTGCTGCCAGTAGAAATCGTAGGTGAAATCGCACAAACAATCAACAGGCTGGGACAATTCAAGATACATAAGGCACGCAAGGACTATTTGAACTTCTTTAACAACCTTCCATAGAACTCATTATCCTTATTCTTCCTCGCCAGCCTTTCCACAATCAACTCAGGGGTGCTGCGCGCAAGATAATTATAGCGTGGATTTCTGTCCACAATCAGGTTGTGTTGTTCATCTAACCCTTTTGCTTCAATCCCGTCCACGCGTATATTGCGGTCTGTATTCTTGAGTATGGATTCTGCCACGTGGCTCACGAAAACACCCAGTCCGTTGTTATCATCAAGCTCCTCAAGAATTCCAGAGATGATCTTTGCAGATGCACCAGGCTCTGTGATGGATTCCATCTCATCTGTGAGCACAATCTTGCTTTCCCTATTCGCCACAGCCGAGAAATCCTTAATCGTGCTCTCAAAAGCCCCTGCATCCATTGTTCCTTTGGATTTCCCAAAATAATAGAATTCCTCCACCAGCCCCAGTTCGCTTTGCTTTGCAGGCACGGGAAAACCCATGTGGGCTAATACGACAACCTGTGCCAGCAATTCAAGTGTCGAGGTCTTTCCGCCTGAGTTTACGCCGCTTAGCAGAACCACGCGCGCATCATTGAGTTTGCCTATGCCGGAATTCGTATGCGAAACCCCAACAGTGTAATTTATGGGGACTGCATTCTCAAGAAAGAGATTGCTGCCTCCAATAATCCCTATTCCATTATTGTCCTGGAGCAAAGGCATATTCAGTGAGTATTTCCGGGCAAAACATGCAATCGTGTAACCCACATCAAAATCAAGAACCTCGCGCACTATATACGACGCATTTTCCTTCAACGTTGAAAGCGCGCGCGCCGTCTCTCGCAAGAGCACAAGTTTCTTGGAAGTGATTATGCGCTGCAGGTGATTTTTCAAGCCTTCTATGCTCAGGGGATTTACTTTTATGGGATGCGACGCCTCATCGCCAAAGAGATTGTCTATATATTGCGCTTCTCTCGGATTCAAGCCAAGCAGAGCTGCGACAACTCTTTGCGCATTCGCTGTTACTGTGTTGTATTTTTCCCTTATCTCCTTCTCAAAAAGCTGGTTGATGCTCCCGTCCATCGCAGTCAGCAGGTCAAAACCCTTGATTGTAATTGAACTTTTTTCGATAAGGGAGCCGAATTCAAGATTTGCCTGTCTCTCTGCGGCTGTAACAACATCATTCAACCTGTCATAAATATAACTGCACCTGTCAATTTCATTGTCGAGCCCGCTTTTTAAATCATTGTCCTTTGAGAGCTTCATTAACCCCGAAGATAGACGTTCAATCTCTTCATCTTTTATTTTATCACAGAAGTTCGGGTTATGCTGCCTTATGAGCATGGTAACTGAAATTGCAGAAGTGACGGATTCAAGATTCTTTGAAAAGAAAGAGAGTTCTTTTTCAGGAGCTACCTGCCACATCTCTGCTTTCTTTATATCAATGAAATCAATGTCGATGTCTTCTGGAAAATCCATTCCGGCAAGACTGGTGCTTATAATGACATGCGAGTACCCGCGGGCTACATCTACTGCTTCCCTGGTATCGGAAACAAGCTGTACTGAAACCGGGAATTTTTTGGCTGCCTCGAATTCCTCGGTACTGGTTGCGATGATTGCCCTGTCCCTGATTACAGGGATGTTGAGATTTGTTTTTACGGGTTTTATTTTTGATAAAAGAGAAGAGAGTTCATTATCATCAAGTTTTCCTGTCATCTCGATAATGTTCTCAATTTCTCTCTGCAGTTTGATTATCTTCTCTTTTTTATGCGCTGGGTATGGGAAATACAGGTTCAGTTTGCTTCTTGCATGCTGGGTGTGGGCAAAGCCTTTTATTAGCTCCAGGATGCGTTCATATATTTCAAAAGCTTCGCTGGTTTTGAGAAAATCCCGCATACCTGCGCCTTCGTTTAACACCATAGCGTCAAGTACGAGGGATATGGCTGATTTTTCGGTCATCCCTTCTATTTCGCTTAAAGCGGCTATATCCTTATTCAATATCGCATCGAGCGCCTGCTTTTCCGAGCCGAAGTGCCTGATGAGGCGAAGGGCGGTTTTTTCTCCTATGCGGGGGATGGATTTCAGGGTGGTTATCATGGTTGGGTCCGAGTGTATCTATTTGTTTTATACTCAAAGGGGTTATGGTTTTAAAAATATTGGTGTGAATGATGCGAAAGTATTATCCAATTAACTATCCTATAAAAACCACTGTTTCCATAATGCCCCGTATTTAAATACGGGGTCTTGGAGAGAAAGGATGCCAGTAAAACAGAAAGAACCCCTCATAATGCACCCGCGCCCAAACTCGATTGTTGCAGCATTGTACACCCTGAGGGACCTCGACGTAGACGTGGCAATACTTCACGGTCCTCCAGGCTGCAGTTTCAAGCATGCCCGGCTCCTTGAAGAGGACGGCATGAGAGTGGTCACCACGTCGCTTGATGAATCAGGATTTGTCTTCGGAGGGCACGATTCCCTTGTTGAGGTGCTTGAAAAGGTGATCGAGCGGTTCAACCCCAAACGCATCGGCATCGTGGGGACATGCGCGAGCATGATTATCGGTGAAGAACTGCATGAGGCTGTGACGCAGGTGCAGCCAGACGTCCCTGTTATCGAGGTTGAAGTGCACGCGGGCTACAGGGACAATACCAAAGGAGTTATTATGGCGCTTGAATCCGCGCTTGCCTGTAGGATAATCAGCGAGGCAGAATTCGAGAGGCAAAAGGCGCTGCTGAAAGAAGCCACCATGGTTGAAAAGCGCCACGGCGCTGCGAGCAAGGAATATCTTGAACCCAGCAGGGGTGATTTGAAATTCAAGGTGGCAGAAAGGCTGCTTGAGCTTATGAAACAGGGAAAAAGGGGACTCAATATACTCAATGCCAAGAAAGAGACCGCGTTCATGTTCGCGGATATTAACCTTGCCGTGGCGCAGGTAGCACAAAAGCTCGGCTGGGAATTAATAAACATGGCAAACCTCGATGACAGCGTCGGGCTTCCCAAGAACAGGAGAAATGCCCGCGAAATCCGAGAAGAATTAACGCAGAATGGCTTTGAAATTCACCACATTATAGGAGGGCTGGACGAGTATCCCATAGCAGGAACTAAAGCAAGCCTGATAATAGGTGAAAAATATTCTGATTTTGATTTTGCAGTAATAACAGGCGTGCCCCATGCGCTTCCCATGGATAACATAAAGAATATGGAATTATTCTCCATCACGAATGGGCCGCGGCAGGTTGTGCCTTTGAAAGAGATGGGACACAAGCATGTGGTGGTTGAAATAGACCTGCATCCAAAGACACTCGGGGTAAACCACATCGTAGAGTCGGAGTTCGGGGCGACGCTTCGGGAGATGAGCCAAGATGCCTAAGCAAATCGCTATCTACGGAAAAGGCGGCATCGGGAAATCAAGCACCGCCTCAAATGTCG
>CAYSLW010000072.1:0-9144 GCA_964431955.1 uncultured Candidatus Methanoperedens sp.
AAAAGGCAGTGTACACAAACAAGAGATGTGCAACCCTGGAAACAGCGATGGAGTTCGCAAAGAAAGGGATGCCTTTGAATAAAGAGCAGTACTGCGACGGCTGCATAAATGGGTATTTCAATAAGGTCGCTGAAAATTTAGGATTTAAACTGGAGGCGGAGTTCACGGGTAATGGGTGTAAGATTACGATAAGCAGCTAATCCCAGATAATCCGGAAGATGGTGCGGTTCCGGAGAGTTATCCTGAAGACGCTTACCATATTGCCATTGCTGTTATAAATGAGATGGATTATCTTTTGAGTTGGAACTTTAGGCATATTGTAAGAAGAAAAACAAAAGATATAATTAGGATGGTGAATACTTTAAATGGGTTAAGGCAAATAGAAATCATGACACCCGGAGAATTGTTGTAGGTGGTGAAGTATGAGCAAAATCAAAGAAAAAGAAATGGATGAAATAAGAAAAAGGGTGGAAGAGGAATTTCCAGATGACCCAGCTTTACAACAAGTTCATATCGCGAGGAAAATCATTGCTAAAGAAGCGGAACTTGAGGGATTAAGCTTCATTGATTGAATACATCAAATTGGTAGGGAAGCAAGTTAAGGATGTCCATCAAAGGCACGGCGTATAATCTGGCTTCGTGCCTTCGGCACTTCGCCCAAATCCAGTTTTGCTGGACTTCAGATACGCTCGGAACGTTAGGCGACATTGCCCTAAAGAAGTGTAAAAATGTTTGATAAATGTCCTGGGGCAGCGAATATACGAATACCTACGATTAAAATAAAGATGTGCCCCGAATGTGGCAAAGAAGTTGAAATTTTCTCTGATGAGATGCAGGTAAAATGTAGCAATTGTGGGTTTACAATCTACAACGATTTACAGTCCTGCGTGCAATGGTGTAAGTACGCTAAGGAATGCGTTGGAGAAGAACTTTATAAAAAGTTAAAAAAGAAAAAGGAGTGATGAGTAGATGGCAAAAATAAAAAGAAAAATTATCAAGATTGATGAAGAAAAATGTGACGGATGTGGGGTTTGCATTCCATCTTGCCCTGAAGGAGCCCTCCAGATTGTTGACGGAAAAGCAAAACTTGTAAAAGAGAATTTCTGCGACGGACTTGGCGCATGTCTTGGCGAGTGTCCACAGGGTGCGTTGACTATTGAAGAAAGGGAAGTTGAAGAGTATGACGAAGAGGGAGTAATTGCACATGTTAAAGAAAAATCACCCGGACTTTTAGAAAAACACTTAAAACATCTAAAAGAACATGCGCATGAACTTCCTAAATACCATTCCCATGCGAAGATAACCGCCTGTCCTTCTGCCCAAATGCTACATTGGGAAGGGGAAGAGGAGGAAGTAAAAGAAAAAGTAGGGATTAGTTCTGAGCTCCGTCAATGGCCAATACAACTTCATCTTGTCCCAGTGAATGCACCATATTTCCAAAATGCGGATTTTATCTTAGTTGCTGATTGCGTCCCTTTTGCTTACGCTAATTTCCATACCAATTTCCTAAAGGGAAAAGCAATCGCTATTGGTTGTCCTAAACTTGATAACCTTAATGCTTATGTGAACAAGGTTACCCAGATACTGGGAAGTTCAGACATAAAAAGTCTGAAAGTTGTTCACATGGAAGTTCCATGCTGTTACGGTCTTGTTCATATTGCCAAAGAGGCTTTAAGCAAAAGTGGGAAAAATATTCCTTTTGAGAGTGTAATCATTGGGATAAAGGGTGAAGTAATAGCTAAGGAGGTATAAAAATGGAAAGATTGGAAATGTTTTGTTATCAATGCTCTCAGACCGCAAGAGGGACAGGGTGCACAGTTAAAGGTGTATGCGGAAAAGAACCTACAGTAGCTCGCCTGCTCGATAACTTAATATTTGCTATTTATTATATGTCTTCTTGAAAAAAATGTATCTAAACTAATTCTACTGGAATCTTTATGCCCCACCCCATGATCAAAGTCGAGCACCTCTCAAAGCAGTACAAAATCGGCGTGGACAGGACATACAAAACCCTGCAGGCGCTCCATAAAAAGCCGATGCAGCCATCAAAGCAGATACATGCATCACGCCTTTATACAGTACGGCACGCCGGACTAACTCATGCAACCTCATAGCTATATGTACCCTCCTGTAGTTATAAAGCCCAATAACATGATTTAATGCTTAAGCTATATTTATGATAAAAATAAATAGAATTATTTGGAAAGAAATTTTTATTAATAAAATAGAAAATAAACACCATGTGACTACGGCAGAGGTAGAGGAAATTCTGCATGGTAAGAAGAAAGTTAATCGTATGGCAAAAGGTAATGTCGAAGGTGAAAACGTGTTTCTGGCACTTGGAAAAACCAGCGCTGGACGGTATCTTTCTGTGTTCTTTATCTTGAAAAAGAACAACGAGGTGCTACCTATTAGTGCACGTGATATGGATAATAAAGAAAGGAGAAAATATGTACATGCATAAAAGAAAGGATACAATACCAGATCATTTCACCAGTGCTGAAGAAGCAGGTGAGTTTTGGGATACACACTCCGCTGCTGATTACCTGGATGAAATGGAAGAAGAAGAGATAGAATTTGATATCAAGAAACGCACATTTTTGGTGCAAGTGAATGACAGGATATATCAACTTGTAAAGAAAAGAGCGGAAGCAGAGCACATGACAGTTGAGCAAATAATCAATACTCTATTGGATCGTGAACTCGCTGAAGTATAGCAGCATCACAATTTTCAACAGTCCCGGCGCTCTATAAAAAGCCGATGCTGCCACACAGCGTAAAAAAACCGCAGATAAACACAGATTTGATTACATTAATATCATATTTATACAGTGGCGGCGCACGATAAGAACCCCATGCAGCCACCAACGCGAAAAAACCACAGAGTTCACAGAGGACACAGAGAAAAACAACAACGCTCTGCGCTCTCTGTGCCCTGGTATGAAAAACTCAATTTTCATGTTCATTTATGAACCACAGTTCATAGCCGACTCTGTGGTTGATCCTCCTTCTCCAAATTCATTTCTCCAGAAAAAATTATACACGCAAAAAAACAAACCCCCAATGAAAAAGATGCCACTCATCCACACGGATTTACCTCCTCTCAAGAAGCGCTGATCTTTCGCAGCGTCCGAATTATAATCGATGTGCGCTCCTGAACATTTATGATAAGATGATGAATATAATTAGAAGTTTTTAAATACACATATAGCGTATAGAAAGATGAATGCGAGGCGAAAGGGTGCTGGTAACAGGAGGCGCAGGCTTTATAGGAATGGCAGATGAATTCAATTTTCCGAAAGAGAAAGTATTACAAGATTTAGAGCATATTAAAATTAAAAAAAGGAAAGGGGACGAAGGTTATTCAGATGATGTGGTAATTTTAAAAGAAATTTTTGAAAGGAAAATTTGAGAGAGAAAATTTACGAGATGATTAAAAATATAACATGCTATGGGATATAATCGGCTCTGTTGCTGCACTGCTGACGATGTTTGGCTTTGCGCCACAGGTCATAAAAATGTTGCGTACAAAATCTGTAGGTGATTTGAGCTTTCCCATGTTGTTTCAGTTCAGTGCAGGTGTTTTTTTGTGGTTATTATATAATTACAAAAATACTAAAAATCAGTGAAGGATATAATGGTATTAAAGTACATATTGAGAAAAGAGTCTGATAATCAATCGGCACTTGTTTTGGAGGGAATGAAATGAATCTCGAAGAACTCAAAGAGATGGTTGAACAGTTCGATAAAACCTGCATTTTGGTAGTGGGCGATTTGATGCTGGATAGATTCATAACCGGCACTGTTACACGCATATCTCCTGAAGCCCCGGTCCCGGTGGTTGATGTCACCTCAGAGAGTTTCAGACCTGGCGGCGCTGCGAATGCTATTTACAATATAAGGGCTCTGGGTGGGGATGTTATCGCCGTTGGTGTGGTTGGGGATGACTGGTATGGCAGGCGATTGGTCGGGTTATTAAAATAAAATGAAGCTATATCAGAACGGGAATATCATTGAAGAAATAGAAGTATAAGCACCAGTCTCAAGTACCGGGTGCAGTACACCCCAATAGCGTTACTCTAAAATAGTTTGCGGTCTGGGCGAGCTCTATAGAAGCCGAAATCTGACAATGTCGCCGTCATGATACACCATGCATTACACATTGATTCCACGGCTTATCATCTCGCATCCTTAGAAAAGTCGGATGCCTGAGCTTTCCGCTCTCGTATCGTGCATTGGCTTTCACTTCAAGAACGAGTGGGGTTTGTTTAGTTATCAAGCTCGAATCAAGCATTTTCTGTATCCGCACTCTCTCAAAGTCTGTAAACCCTCCGCCCACTTCACCGATATGGATTTCCGTTCCATCTTTAATCTGATAGCAGATGAGGTTTGCGAATACCCCTTTCTTTTTCTGACCGCACAACTCATATTCTATTGCAGACAAAGAGGAATCCGATGGTGTATATTCGCCTTTGCAATATACATCTTCAGTGAATTCTCGCTTTAGCTTCCAGACACCCTTGCTTAAACGACTTTTCGGATCTCGGATTACAAGCCCTTCAAGTTTCAGTTTCTCAACGTGTTCCCATTCCGCTTTCCCGTCCGTGCTGTTGCCTATGAAAAAAGCCTTCTGGCTTTTT
Organism: uncultured Candidatus Methanoperedens sp.; assembly: GCA_964431955.1. Classification (GTDB taxonomy): domain Archaea; phylum Halobacteriota; class Methanosarcinia; order Methanosarcinales; family Methanoperedenaceae; genus Methanoperedens. The sequence goes on from CAYSLW010000072.1 coordinate 4,641, forward strand.
CCGAGGACGTAGGATCTCAGGGCGTTAAGCCTGTCGAAATACGGTAGCTCCGACACATCCTTGCCGCCGACTGAAACGACGTCGTGGATAATCATGAGCGCAGGATATGCCTGAGCATAGAGGTCTATGTTGGTCTCTCTGCCTGTTCGGGTTTGAATTAAAGAGAAGTCCTCTGATCCTGTTTCCTGATTCACTACTATTATCTCGGCGAGAAAGTCTGTGCATTCTGGTAAATTAAGGGTTGTCAGGTCTTTGACAAGTTCGGGGAATTTTTCAGTATAATCGCTTTGCCTTCCCTTAGTGATGCCTCTTCCTATGATCCTTATATCTCCGTCTATGAATATCTCCGCACTCGTTCCATCAAATTTGCGCTGGAATACGAATCCCTGCGAATCAAGAATGGAAGGTAAGGCAGGCATGACCTTGATGAAGTGGTACCGCCTCCCAACCTGAGAGCACTGGCTCATATTTATTTTATCGCTCCTGAAAAATGCGGTATCCCTCTCAGGCCTTAATTACAGGTGCTTCCAGCACACTGCCAGGCATCTCAAGACTGCGCCTGAGTTCTGCCATCAGGTCTTTTTGCGGCTGCGGCTCAGTCTTAACTTCTATTACAGTTATGGTTTCGCCCCGCATCTTCTTCTCGATCATGGCAGTTACCTTATCCCGATATGTATCCTTGAATGTCTCATGACTGAACGGCGCACGGAACCTGTCAATAAGCATGGTCGCCAATTGCAGTTCTTCATCGGGTACCGTCTCAATCTTTTCAAGCAGCGGTTTGATGCTATGCAGTTCATCGTTCCAGTGAAGAGTAGTGAGCAGCAAGCCCCCATCATAGAACTGAATGGCTGCGAGATGTTCCTTGCTCCGCATTATAAACCTCCCGATAAGTGCCTGTCGCTTTACGGAGAGAGCCTTTGCCAGCAGCGAATACGCATGTTCTGCGTATTTGTCAGGCTGCAGATAATAGAAAGAATCACAGGCTATCGGCAATATTTCAGACGCTTCAACAACTCTTTCTATCTTTATCTGCTTGCTTTCCTGAATAGCTACCGCTTCGAGTTCCCTCTCGGAAAACTCAATCAATTTGTCCTTCGCAAGCGCAAAGCCTTTATTAAGCTCAGTTGTCGGTACTTCCTTATTACATATTCCACACCATTTCTTTATATTGATTGGATTGTGGCATACTGCATGGACATTCTTGAAATGCACATCGGCATCTTTGTTCGCTTTGTGCAGTTTCACAGGCACATTTATCAGGGCGAACTGTATGTTCCCTGACCATACTGCTCTTGTCATGATTCCTTTCCTCCATGTATTCACCCTCTACTGAGGGCAATGCGCAGAGCAGGGTTTGAACGAGCTCACTCGCCTTGATTACGAATTGCGCTAATCGATGCCCCTCGCTTCGCCAGTTGATTCCCGTCCAGATAAATCATCAGTTTTCAAAGGAAGCTGTTATCATCTCATCCACAGCCCTTACAAAAGCTATAACCTTGCCTGTGGCATGATTATCTCTGTCCCTTTTGGAACGCATTGTTGCACCGTAGTAGGTATTACCTGTGGCATCATCCTCAAGAATGCATAGTGTGATCCTCGGGAACAGTTCTCTATACTTTACCCTCAAGCTATCGGAAATATTTCTTTGAGGTGTACCGACAGGTATTTGTTGCCTTATTCCGGACCTCTCTTCTTTCTTTAACATTATTCTGCTCTCAATAGCATTCAACGTTCGTTTCATAGTTTTGCCCGCATTTGATTCCATCTTTCTTCCTCCTTATTATTGTCGTCTGTAGCCCCTTTTTGTTCAATATTTGTAACATCACCAAAGTTCTCTTTGATGAACTCCTTGATGCCTTTCACAGTAATGTACATTTTGTTTCCTCTTTCTAAATCTCCAGCTTGCGCTTGAACTCACCCTTCATCAACGGATGACGAAGCTGGACCAGTTCTGCCGGAAGCACTCTTGAGAGATCATTCCCAATGCCAACTGTATGTATCTCATCCCTCGACTGAGATAGCTTAGTCTTCTGCTGGTGAACTGCAAGCCGTCTCGTTCTGCCAATAACCTCCGCCATTCGTTTGAACTTCTCGGATTGCAATTTCTTAGCCAGTTCAAGCTTTTGCTGTATTGGCATGCGCGCAAGTTCGCCGCCGAGTCCCCATCCATCCACAGCCTCTGATGTCGACTGGGCGTTCTTCAGAGCAGATTCTGCTGCAGCCCTCATCCCTGACCTGAAATTATTTCGCCAGGATTTTTCTACGAATTACAAGTCCTCTGATCCCATGGCGAAGATGACACAGACTTCCACCTTGAGGAAGAACTGTTTTTTCTTGGAGCAGGAGGCTGCTGTACTGGACTAACAATTATGGCGCTAAAATTGGGGCGCAGGTGAGGCTCAACAGGGACAGCATAGACTAAAACTGATTGAAAAGTGCAAGCGTGTGGATTTTGGTAAATTTACTTTTTCAAGAAACTTAATATAGTTTATAATCGAAATATATTTAGTGATTTGAATGTCAGAAACAGTAAAAGTTGAAGCTGAAATAACAGCCGAGTTATCAAAGGAGTTGATTAAACTCGTTAAACTGGGCATTTACCGAAACAAAGATGAAGTTATTATGGACGGTATAAGACAGGTTCTTGAGCACATGCGGTTTCTTACGAAAGAAGAAAAAGTGATAATAGAGGATGTAAAATGGGGATTGCATGGGGATTAAGTGAAATGTCCAGAAACTGCCCTTACTCATGAACTTTTCAAACATGATGCTTAAGCTACATTTTGAGGTTAGAAGAGTCTGACATGTCGGTGGACATTTCAGCTAATATCCTTTCAGCATTTTTCAGGAAATTAGATTCTCATTTCTAAAATTTTTGTATATACTCTGACTTTTGCAGTCTGGAAAGATTAAAAGTATCTAATCTGATATCTATATCCCTGCTCCACCAAAAATAGCTGACGATTGGCACCGAAAGTCTGTTCAACAGTACCTTTCGACACCAGTGTGTAGAAATGGGAGGTGCGCTCTTTGGGTCGGAGAATGCGCCCCAATCGCTGTGCTTCCTCCTGGCGCGAACCAAATGTACCTGAGACCTGGATCATGACGCTGGCATCAGGCAGATCCACGGCAAAGTTTGCCACCTTGGATACCACAAGTATATTGATGCGCCCCTGTCTGAACTCATCATAAAGTTTCTCTCTTTCATCATGCCTGGTCTTACCTGTTATAATTGGCAGTCCCAATTCTTTTGCCAGTTTTTCTACCTGCGAAATGAATTGACCGATGATCAAGATGCTCTCACCTGCGTGGTTGTCAAGCAGTTCACAGACAAGCTCTTTTTTGCGCTGGTTCTCTGCCGCGATGCGAAACTTAGCGCGTTTATCAGCATGAGCGTACGTAAGCTCTTCTTCAGGCGAAAGAGGAACGCGATACTCGGTACAGAAAGCTTGCGCGATATAGCCGCGACTCTCAAGCGTCTTCCATGGGACATCATATCGCTTGGGACCGATCAGTGCAAAGACATCATCCTCTTTACCATCTTCGCGAATCAGTGTTGCAGTCAGCCCGAGTCGCCTCCTTGCTTGAATTGCCGTTGTTGCACGAAATACCGGAGCCGGGAGCATGTGTACCTCGTCATATATAATGAGCCCCCAGTTATGCTCGGTAAAGATATTCAGGTTGTGCAGCGGCTCGTCTTTTGAGCGGCGATATGTCAACATCTGGTATGTGGTGATCGTGATTGGCTTGATCTCTTTGACACGTCCTGTAAACTCGCCAATGTCCGTTTCTTCGATGTGAGTCTTGGAGAGAAGTTCATCGCGCCATTGCCGAACCGAGACATTATTGGTGGCGATGATCAGAGTGTGGCTTGATATCTGAGCCATAGTTCCAAGTCCTATAATCGTCTTACCTGAACCGCAGGGAAGAACAATCACTCCACTACCCCCTGTCTTTCGTCCTGCACAGTAAAACAGATCTACGGCATCTTTTTGATAATCGCGCAGTTGAAAAGAGTTACCGTCAAGGTCAATGCTGCGCAAAGTAAGATCGAACCGTTCTCCATCCAGATATCCGCACAGGTCCTTGACAGGGTAGCCTGCCTTTATCAATGCGTGCTTAAGATCGCCGCGTCTGACTTGCGGTATGAAAAGTCCCGGATGACCGTCATTATCAACCCAAAAGTGTTCTAATGACTTATTGTTACGGATTCGTTCCAGAATACGGGAGTCTTTTACTTCAAGCTCCAGGCAATCCTGTCCAACTTTCTGTAACACCAGCTTGCCATAGGTCTCATACCACTCCCTCATATCGACAATCACATTTGACGGAATGCCATAACGTGAGAAGGCTTCAAGCCCTTCAACGATATCTTTAAACTGCACATCCAATGCCGCTGCATTCCAGAGCGACAGTGGTGTGACCCTGTAGGTATGGATAAACTCCGGCGATTTTACCAGCTCGGCAAAAAGAACTAAAAAGTCCCGACATTCTACATACC
>CAYSLW010000073.1:0-9144 GCA_964431955.1 uncultured Candidatus Methanoperedens sp.
TTATACGCAAAAGAAAAATTACAATTGTTTTAATGACTCGGAAAACAATTCTCATATGGGATATACGTAGTCTGCAACAACCTTCTTCGAAACTGTCTAAATTTTGCACTTGAATTTTTTAAGAATGTATATGTTTATATATATAATTATGAATTTACATTTTAGTATGGAAAAAGGTACTAATAGAGAGAATATTAAAGAAGGATTAAGTGTAGGGATTGTTTTAAAGCAAGACCAGAGGAGTGGAAAAATAACTCAAGGTATTGTAAAGAAAATATTAACAAATTCTTCATTTCATCCACATGGAATAAAAGTTGAATTAGAAGATGGTCGAGTTGGAAGAGTTAAGGAAATTCATTCAAAAGTTGCATAATATAGCAACTTATAACCATAGACTGATATTTTCCACCTAAATCATAAGCAGCCCTTTTTGCCAGTCATTGATTATCTTGACAGCCGCCCTCGTATCATCCACCTCACCCTTCTTCTTCAGGCAGTTGCTCTGTCTGCCTATGAGTAGAAGCGCATCATAGGAATCCTGTCCCTCTATTGTGACATGATAGAAGGATTCCAGGGCAGTTTTGTTTTCAGCGCACAATTTATCTATTATCTTCATGGCAACTCCGATGGGGTCATGCAGGTGTGTTGCATCCTTCACTGAAAGAATGCCCTGTATATACTCGTCGTTCTCGCCAAAAGGAATTACTCCCGGTGTATCTAAGAACATGATGCGCGAACCCCCATCTATCAGTTGCACTCCTTTTGTGTAACCTGATATTGATGAAGTGCCGGCAAGGTGTCTCCCTGCCACGCCATTGATAACCGATGATTTGCCTGTGTTGGGATAGCCAAGGGAACCGACCAGTATGTCGCGCCATTTTATGCCTGCGGTTTCAAGAATCATGTGTCTTAGCATTGTTGTCCCGAACCTCTCCTTACTGGACACAAATACCGTGGGAGCAATTTTTGAGAGGCGGGATTTGGTTTTCTCAAGGATTTCCTTTGATACAAGATCGCATTTGTTGAGGACTATTATGAACGGCTTCTTTGAACGCGTTACATCACGCTCAACCTCGCTGTTTCGAGTCTCATCGGGAAACCGTGCATCGATTACCTCAAGAAGGATATCGGCTTTTTTTATGACATCCTTCACCATCATCTTGTTGCTTGCCATTCTCTGCGATATGGTGCATGAGGATATAAGGATGTGTTGTGATACTTGCGCCTGAGACCCCGCATTTAAATGCGAGGACTGACACAGGAATCAAAAAACCGACTGGAGCGCTAAATCATTGAGCATCCGCGCAGATGCCTTTTGGATTTTATCCGTCGTCGGCTATCCCGGGCTATCTCTTCTCCACCTGCACGACCTTCGCTCCCCGGTTCATCGCAATCTTCCCCGTCCTCACCATCTCCCTTATCCCGAACTGGCGCAGCAATTGCTCCATGGCATTTATCTTGCTCTCATCGCCCGTCACTTCCACTACAAGCGATTTTATGCCCACGTCCACGATTTTTGCCCTGAATACATCCACTATCTGCATTACTTCTGCGCGGGTAGCTGAATCCACCCCGACTTTAATGAGCGCAAGTTCCCTACTTACCGATTCTTCGGGAGGAATGTCACTGACTCTGATTACATCAATAAGCTTATTGAGCTGTTTCATTACCTGCTCGAGGATATGGTCATCGCCGCTTACCACAATAGTAATGCGAGAAGTATCCCGGTTCTCCGTGACGCCCACTGCAAGGCTCTCAATATTGAACCCGCGCCTTGAGAACAAACCTGCAACCCTCGTCAGGACGCCCGGTTTGTTCTCAACAAGTACTGCCAGTGTATGTTTCATTTCGCTCACTCCATATCCATTATTTCATTGATAGCTGCGCCGGCAGGAACCATTGGCGAGACGTTTTCCTCTCTCTCGACCACAAAATCAATGACAGTAGGCAGTTCGGATTTCACAGCTTCCTCGATAACATCCTTCACATCCCCTTTCTTTGTTGCGCGCAGTCCCAGCGCCCCGTAGGCTTGCGCTAATTTCACGAAGTCCACGCTGCCTTCCAAAGACGTAGCTGAATACCGCCTGCTGAAGAACAACTCCTGCCACTGCCTCACCATTCCCAGGAATCCGTTGTTCAGTATTGCCACGATTACAGGAATGTCGTTCTGGACCACTGTAGCAAGTTCCTGCGAGTTCATCTGGAAAGAGCCGTCTCCAGCGATGTCTATAATCGTGGATTCAGGCTTTCCCACCTTTGCGCCCATGGAAGCCGGGAAACCGTAACCCATAGTACCAAGACCGCCGCTCGATATGAAGGTGCGCGGGTTTTTGAAATTAAAGTACTGCGCTGCCCACATCTGGTTCTGTCCTACCTCGGTGACAATTATCGCATCCGGGCATACCTCGCTTATCTGTTCAACCACAAATTGGGGGCGAAGAAGATGGTCCTTTTTATAGGAAAGCGGATACTCTTTCTTCCATGCCGCTATCTTCTTATTCCATGCTTCTGTTTTAACCTGTTCCTGCTTAACATATTTTAGCAATGTTTTCAGCACGTTCTTAGCGTCTCCCACAATAGGAACGTCAACGCGCACGTTCTTTCCTATCTCAGCCGGGTCAATATCTATATGGATTATCTTTGCATTGGGAGCAAACGCAGAAATCTTGCCTGTAACACGGTCATCAAAGCGCACTCCTACCGCTATAATCAGATCAGATTCCTGGATTGCATAATTGGCATACCTCGTTCCGTGCATGCCCAGCATTCCAAGTGAGAGAGGATGAGCCGACGGAAAGGCACCCATACCCATAAGCGTTGTTGTAATGGGCGCCATGATGCTTTCAGCAAGCGCGCGCAGTTCATCAGTGGCGTTTGAGATAATAATGCCTCCACCCACATAGAATACGGGTTTTTCGGCTTTCAGGATAAGGGATGCTGCCTTTTTGATCTGCTGCTCGTTTCCTGCATACGTTGGTTTATATCCGCGAAGTTTTACCTCTTCTGGATATTCAAATTCCATAGTTTCATTCTGGGTATCCTTGGGTATGTCAATAAGCACCGGACCCGGTCTTCCTGTCTGGGCTATATAGAAGGCTTCCTTGAATATTGTGGGAATATCCTTGGCATCTTGCACGAGGTAATTATGTTTTGTGATAGGCAAAGTAATGCCTGTGATATTTGCTTCCTGGAATGCGTCATAACCTATAAGGGGCCTCGGTACCTGCCCTGTTATGGCTATGAGAGGCACTGAATCCATGTAAGCTGTTGCTATCCCTGTAACGAGGTTTGTGGCTCCCGGACCGGAAGTAGCCAGACATACGCCTGCTTTGCCCGTTGCTCTTGCATAGCCGTCGGCTGCATGCGCGGCAGCCTGTTCATGTCTTACAAGAATGTGCCTTATATCCGCATCGTAGAGTTCATCATACAGCGGAAGCACTGCTCCGCCGGGATAGCCGAAGATAACCTCTACCTTCTCACGGTAAAGTGATTCGATTACTGCCTTTGCGCCTGACATTTTGGGTTTTGTCATTTAATCTCCTCTAACACAGAGTGATATTTTATAAATATTTCTAAAATTTCAACCTTTCTTATTTTCCTGCTGTATCAGCCTGTTTATGCCTTCAAGCACCGCTTCCACAGACGCCATAATGATATCTGTTCGCGCTCCTCGGGCTGTTATTGTCCTGCCTCCTTTGCTGAGCTTTACCCAGACTTCAACGAGGGCATCAGTACCTCCTGTTATCGCATCTACATGGTACTCGTCCAGTTGAATATCAGCCACACCAGATACGGCTTTTCTTAGCGCATTGATGGCTGCATCCACAGGTCCCGTTCCAACGCCTGCCTCTACTACGTGGTTCCCATTAACTTTTAACCTGATGGAAGCTGTTGGCATTACAGTATTTCCAGCCACGACTGTCAGTTCCTCAAGCTTGACCTTGGCTTCCTGGTATATGCCTAAAACCGTTTCGGCAATGGTCTGAAAGTCGGCGTCAGTTACACGCTTTCCTTTGTCACCAAGTTCTTTCATTCTCACAACGATGTCGTCAATCTGCTTTTCACTGGCAGCAAGTCCCAATTCCTTCAATGCAAGCACGACAGAACTCCTGCCAGCATGCTTGCCCAATACAATTCTGCGCTCCCGTCCCACAAGTTCAGGCGTAATAGGCTCGTATGTCGCGGTATTTGCAAGAAGCCCGTGAACGTGGATGCCCGCTTCATGTGTAAAGGCATTCCCTCCTACGATTGCCTTGTTGGGAGCCACAGGGATGCCGCTTAACCTGCTCACAAGGCGTGAAGTGGTGTACAAACCTTTTATATCGATTTTTGTTTTATGCTTATATAACGAATAAAGCACCATCACCACTTCTTCAAGCGATGTATTACCTGCCCTCTCGCCGATGCCGTTTATTGTAACATGGGCTTCCTGCGCTCCTGCCCGCAATGCAGCGATTGTATTGGCGGTCGCCATCCCGAAATCATTGTGGCAGTGGACGCTAATCGGAGCGCGAAGCTTTGATAAATCGAGGAAAATCTCATGCGTCCTCTCAGGGACAAGGATGCCCACAGTATCGCAGAAACACAGCCTGTCTGCGCCTGCCTCTATTCCTGCATTGTAGACGGACTTCAGGTAATCCAAATCTCCGCGCGAGGCATCTTCTCCGCTCAGTTCCACTATTAATCCATGCGATTTTGCATACTCCGTCATTTCAACAGCCATTGCGCGCACGGTTTCGCGGTCTTTTTTCAATTTTTGCTGGATATGCAGGTCAGATACGGGCACGACGAGATGGATTGAATCCACATCGCAGCCTATGGCGGCATCGATATCTTCCTTCCGTACCCTGCAGTAGCTGCATATCTCGGCATTCAACCCTTCGCCTGCTATCTTTTTAATCGAGGCGCGCTCACCTTCTGAAGTAATGGCTGAACCTGCCTCAATGATGTCCACTCCAAGGCTGTCGAGCTTCCTTGCAATCAGTTGCTTGTTTTCGGTTGTGAGTGAAACTCCTGGTGTCTGTTCGCCGTCTCTCAACGTTGTATCCAGAATTCTTATATCGTTAAATACCCCGCATTTAAATGCGGGGTCTCGGGTTAAATGCGGGGTCAAAGTGCCACTAAGATTGCCTTCCTATTAGAAAAATCTATCCACAATTTCAAGTGCTTTTGCGATTAGTTTTGCGCATTTTTCAAGGTCGGTCATGCTAAGTACAGATACAGGTGTATGGATATATCGAGAAGGCAGGCTTATAACGCCTGAAGGTATGCCTTCACGCGAGAGATGGATTGCGGACGCGTCTGTCGTTCCGCCTGTGCCCACTTCAAGCTGGTAGGGGATGTTATTTGATTCAGCAGCTTCTTTTAACCAGTTCAACACAGTCTCAGGGACGATTATACCCCGCCCTTCTGCATCGCTTACTGTAATAGATGGTCCTTTGCCCATCTCGATAGCAGAATGTTTCTTTTCAATTCCGGGATGGTCGCCTGTGATTGTAACGTCGGTTGCTACCGCGATATCGGGATTTAATCCAAAGGCGGAGGTCTTGGCACCTTTTAATCCCACCTCCTCTTGCACAGTGAAGACTGCATGGACAGTAGCTCTGGCGTCCTTGATTTGCTTTAGAGCTTCTATCAGCATAACGCAGCCTGCGCGGTTATCAAAAGCCTTGCCTGTGACCCTGTCATTGCCCAGCGATTGGAACTCCATATCCGAGGTTATCGGCGTTCCTGCCCTCACTCCCAATTTTTCCGCATCCTCCTTGCTTGTGGCGCCCACGTCGATAAACATATCCTCAGCCTGCACAGGCTTCTTTTTATCCTCTTCTTTCATGGCATGGGGAGGCTTTCCGCCGATAACTCCGTAAATCTGTCCTCTATCCGTATGCAGCACCATCCTCTGATTAAGGAGCGTCTGGTCAAACCACCCTCCAGATTTCGTAAAAAACACAAAACCCTTATCGTCAACATATTTTACCATAAGCCCGATCTCATCCATGTGCGCCGCGAGCATGACCACAGGTTTGCTACCAAGTTTTGTGGCGATAAGATTCCCCATTTTGTCTGTTTTGATCTCATCAACATAAGGTCTCACTTCATTTTCTATAATCTGTCTGACGCTTCCTTCATATCCGGAAAGCCCATGCGCATTGGATAATCGTTCTAAAAGTTCTTTCAGGTCACTCATAGTATCACTCCTTTTCTAATTGTAAGGGGAAGTAATTAAATTATTGGAAAATTCTGTGATTGTATGATACTGAATGTTTTGACTTTTTTGAAAATCTATAAATGCTTCGATTCACTAATTGCTTTTCCTATAAATCAATAACAGTAGTTAGTTTTCTAAATTATATTATGTTTTAGTTTTCTCTTCAACCACAAATTTACAGTGACGATGCCCTGTTCCGTTGCATTCAGTTTCTCTAACATTGCAATCGAGCTTTAGTCTGCTCGATAAAACCCCTTCTATAATCCCCTCGTCCATGGAACACAGCGTTTTTCCCGCATTGGGCATTTTACTGCAATGGTGGCAATTATTAACCAGTACTGCAAGCCTGTTGCCTTCGATAACGGTCATGTCCCCCAGCCTATGATATTCCCAGAAAAAAGAAAGTTCGTTTAAAATTCCCTCGCAATCCTCTGATTTGAACCCGGGCCCGATTTTTATTCCTATATCATTTCCCAGTTTTTTCAAAATCGGTTTTGGGTCAATGCCATACGCTTCCATGCCGTATCGAAAGGTACAAAAAAGTTTTTCTTTAAAGGAATTTCCGTTTAAAGCCGATGCTGCAATATTATCTAAATGCGTGTTATATTGACTGCGCAAAGGGATTTCAGAATATGCAAGGTAAAGTGCATTCAACACGAAATATTTTTTGCGCTTATCGTTAGGGAATGTTTTCTCCTGTATCAGGTTTGATTCCTCAAGGTCATGCAAATGCACCGATATGGTGGACTTAGCCTTTCTGGATTTTTCCACCAGTTCATCAAAGGATGCAGTGCCGTTTTGGAGAAGTTCAAGTATTTTCAATTTAACCGGGCTGTCAAGAGCCACCATGCCATCACAGGTTGAGAAAATTGCAGTCGTCCTGTCCTTTCCCATAAACTTGTAAATAGTTTTAGTAATATAAATAATGTTCGTTTTAATACGAAAGTAATGTCTTGGATACAGAATAAATATGATACCATCAATATGATTGTCAATGACGCGAGATAAACGCACCATCAAATTCACAAAACCGATTGTATCAGACAAGGGGGGTTTGCAGCTCGCCACCCCCGAAATCGTTGCAAAATACATAGCTAAAAGGCTGAAAACAGATATAATCGCAGACCTGGGCTGCGGAATCGGGGGGCAGGTTATTTTTTTTGCAAGAGAATGTAAAAAGGTGTATGCCGTTGAAAGAGAACCGCAAAAGCTTGAATACGCAAAACAAAATTGCAGGTTATATAACGTCAGCAATGTGGAATTCATCCCGGGCGATGCGCTCTCGGAAAAAGTAAAAGCAGGAGTATCCGATGCCGATATCATCTTCTCCGACCCCGCGCGCCCACTGGCTGAGAGGGAACGCACGCTTACGAACCTTGAGCCTCCGATTATTGAAATATTGAAAATGTATTCAGATGTGACAAAAAATTTCGCATTTCATGCTCCCCCGCAGATAGCACCCGAGCAGCTGGTTTTTGACTGCGAGCGCGAGTACCTTTCGCTGCACGGGCAGTTGAACAGGCTCACGTTATATTTCGGCGCTCTCAAAAGATGCGAGCGAAGCGCGGTTGTGCTTCCCGGCGAAGCAAGACTCTGTTCTTCTGATGCGCAGGTGATTAAAACGGGTTCTCTGGATGATCATGTTTATGAACCAGAGCCTTCGGTCGTGAAAGCCTGGCTTTTGAACGAGCTTGCGCAAACGATAGCAGAAGCAGGAGATAAAATTTTATTTTATAAAGGTGATGAGCGGCGCACCCTTTTGACGTCTCATGAACTTATCGAGTCGCCGTTTTTAAAGGATAGATACCATACTCTTGGCAGAACTGAAAAGGATATTTTAAAGATGAAAGGGATTCTTAAGTCGGAGAAGGCTGGAAAAGTTGTCCTCCGTTTCGATATTGAACCTGAGAAGTACTGGGAGCTAAGAAAGACGCTTGAGGAGGGGTTGACTGGCAGCAGGATGCTGCATGTGTTCGGGTTCGGGAATGAGGTGGTGGTGGGGGAGAAGATCAAGAAATGACCTGCAAACGCAGTTCTTATAACATTTATCAATCATGTTATTGAAAGGGCTGTTTCTCGTAACATTCCGAGTTTATCTAAAATCCTGCTATGAGGTTTGCTTTGGGTGGAGCGTAGCTACGCCACATCCTTCTATCGCCCGCACTTCTTCAAGAGAGATCAGAATATCACCCATATTGCTCAGGAGCTTTCCCTTTCTTTTCTATAATCTTTGGATTTCGTGGTTTATCACCTTCTGCCCTTATCTCTTCCAATTCTACTCGAAAGCGCCACATATCGCCGAAATCGAAAAGATAAAGAATGGCAAAAAGTGAAACGAATGGCAAAAAGAACGGATCTCCTGTCTTTCCTTTATCTACTTTAACAACTGTCTTTGGCTTTTTACGTTTTGGCTCAAAAAGGGTTGATGAATCATCATCTGGAAGCGGAGATCCGGGTATAGCATTCCATTCGCCCATTTTACGACGGTTTGGTAAATTCCAGTAAGACAAATTCCTTGCTTGACTTAATATCTGAGCCAGGGTTACTCCAAAAGTCGAAGGTGTTAATTAATAGCATCCTATTTTTTATCGCTAATCAATGCGCCCCACCGCCCGCCTCGTGCGCCGCCGCATACCTCTCCGTTATCAGCGCGCGCTTGATTTTGCATCAGCTTTCAGCGCAGCTATGCACATTGCAAAAAGCGCCGGGAACGAGATACTTAAATTATTTAAACAGTTGCGGCGCCGATGGGAAAACGATACAACCATTGGGGTGAACTCACCGCAAAGAACGCGAAGACCGCAAAGCAGAGCAGCAAATGTCATCGAACACGGATTGCACGGATGACGCGGATTGACACGGATCCGTGTTCATGGAATGGAAAGGGTGCAGCCCGCGGCGCCGTGCTTGGATGCATAGCGCCGTGCATATGTGCC
>CAYSLW010000074.1:0-828 GCA_964431955.1 uncultured Candidatus Methanoperedens sp.
TCTATAGAGGGATGCGCAGAACAGTCTAAATGTGTTTGAAGCTGCTCCCCGAAGTGACTCACACCCGCACTTCGCTTTGCTCCGTGCAGGGCATCGAAGGTATTAATAACAAAGACTACTTATCATGACATACGAGGCTGCGGGTAGTCTCCTTCAAGTGACCTTCCCGCAGTTCCTCCAGACAACCATAGGCAGAAATTGAAACGAAATTAAAAGCGTCTCAACTGCAGATGCAATATGATGAAAACCCATAAGGGAATAATCGGATTGCATAGCATTAGAAAACCCATAAGGGTTTTAAAATCAGCCCTGGGCGAAAGCCCCTTCTCCGGGTTAATCTCCGGAGATGAGAGGGATGATTATCCTCTTCCCTGTGAAGCCGGGGGAAGATCCATTAAAACAAGGATCCTGGCCGAGGGTTAAAATGAGGATTATCCTATTCAGGCAAACAGTGAGCTGGATTTTATACATTTGGGTCAATGTTTTGGTCAGGTCCGGGCAGGATCGTTAAGGTTAGCTTCGTGCTGCAGGAGCAGCTCAGTACTATAATAAGCCAGTGCATGATGATGTACAAAAGTGATAAATCAAATATTCTTTTATCCGGGACCCGATAGATAGGTATTGTTAAATATTTAATATTGGTATATTTTTACGATGATTAGTATCTATGTAACTTACATAACACATAGCTCCTGTGTTGAGGTTATATCTTATTACTTCACGAAATCTAATATTAGGCAATAGAACAGTCACAAAATCAATTCTTTGGATGACTTTCTTTTTATATCTATTATTTCAATTAATTAGCCATTATTTATAAAGTATTTT
>CAYSLW010000074.1:838-8982 GCA_964431955.1 uncultured Candidatus Methanoperedens sp.
AAACCTCTACAGGTATTTTACATTTACCTTCTTTTCGTAATCGAATATGTATTTTTTTATGGCATGACATACAGCACAATACCACAATTTCAGGGTCATAACTGGTGTGATGATTAAAAAGCTGTTTATTTACACAACCACATTTAAAACATTTATTCGATGCGTCTGCCTGCGTTCCAATCATGTTTTAGTACCTTCTAAGCAATAACTGTTAATACTTTGAATGTTAAAATAGTTATCGGCGGGTAAGAATCAACTACCTTCTAAGCAAATGTAGCTTTTTTATTACCCGCTAACTTGTTGAGTAACAAAATGTCTGGCTGCGGAATGACGGGCATGACATTCATTTATGAACATCATGGTTTTTTATTTCATCTTTAATTAACCGGCTGAGATGGGGTCTTGCCTTTGTGTAATCCTCAAGAAGTTCAGTTTTGACGATCTCTTTTAAGAAGAGCCTTGCCTGTTTGTATTCTTCAAGCAGTGCTTTATTATTTTTGTAGAAATCAATAGCTTTCTCGATAATCTCCCCTTCATAATCTCCCGTATCTGCTGATTGTTTCCTTAACCAATCCCTGCAATCTTTCGATAGCGTTGTGTGGATTGGCTGCCGGTTCATACTCATGATTATACAGTATATTGCTGATATGATAAAACCTTACATATTAAAATCAGCAATGTACCCAATCATATTCTTCAGGTGACATATCATTTTCATGTTTAACCCACCTGTAATGACTTTTAGTGACCATATCTTTGAACCTGAGTAACCAGATAAGCTTGAATACCCTGGTCGTTCCTGGGGCGATTATACAAGCTCCACCACTTAACCATGTCTTAAATTCAAGCCTCTCCCCATTAAGCCCTATATACCCGGAAACGACAGATATATTCTCCCATCCAATGCTCTCAAGATCCTTCAATCCCCTTAGAATCCCCTCAGTATCTTCGAGTGAACGGGCTGTAATCAGCCGGTCCTTGATTTCTTCTATCAGTTCATCACAACCTGGCATTTGCAGTTATCCCATTTAGATTAAATGTTCAAGGTGTATTTTCCGAATGCATGACGACCCATAAGGACCAATTGTATGCGATTTTAATACCACGTAATACCCTGTAGAGATCCTTTTTCCACATAATCTACAATTTGTCCTCTCATCCTGCTTTATGATTTTGGGTTTTTCAAACTTAAGATTTGATGCTCCCGGAGTAATTGAATATGTTTTCTCTATTCGCTTTAAAAGTCCCTCTTCTTGTGCTATTTTCAGGATTTCATCTATTATTTTGAAGTCTCTCGTTATCAAATTGTAAAGAAGATCCCCAATTTCAACGGGTTTTAATTCAATGGCGCCAAGTGCAGCAATTAACTCAAGTCCAGCATCTATTTTAGGGTTCTTATGTGATTCACTCATGACACATCTATTTTTTTAGTGACCAAAACCATTTTACAGGTCTTACAGATAGTAAGTTCCTCAGACCCGATAACCTCAATAACAACACTATGCCCCTTATGTATGTGCTTTTCAGCCTCAGTTATTTCAGGTTTCATTGCAAAATAGTTCTGTGCATACTCGTTTAAGAATCTTTCTCCTTGCATTTGCTAACTGATGGCTTAATGTCGATTCATCTATCCCAAGTGAACATGCCATTTCTCTGATAGACGGTAAATTCTTTGGTTTTAAAGAACTGCATGAGCCTGGTTCAAAATAACCATGTTCATAAGCAAATGCCAGTACATCATATTCTTTTTCAGTCAGCCCATATTGTTCCCTTATCTCCTGACGGTTCATTTCACCGCCGCCAGTTGTTCAAGTGCCTGCATCTTACCGCCGTTCAAGTTAGGGTTCAGTGTCTTGATCGCATTAAGGAAGTCCTTTACCTCAACGTTGCGCCTGTGAAGCTTCGCTATTGTAAATGCTACCCTCAAGATACTCTCCTTGCGCCTGGGGCTGCCTCTTATGCTTTCATCAAGGTCTATGTACATGCACAGGAGCGATTTTACCTTATCACGTACTTCCCTGGGTATTGAAGGCTCAAAATCTCTGATCCAGTTAAGGTAATTTTTGAGGTCGAACCCATCATATCCCTCTTTATCCTCAAACCAGTGATCCACAATAGAGCAGGTTATCTTTTTATCAGCGTCCCCAACTGGTCCCTTTAGCTCGAATTTGAAATCGAACCTGTCCAGGAGTTCAGGACTGAAATGGGTTATGCGGTTTGCCGCCGCTATTGCCCGAACCTCAGCATCCAGGAGTGCGGAATGTTTGCCAACATCTATTTGCACCTTGCCTTCTTCCATAGCCTCAAGAAGCCCCTGCCTGTCCTTATCTGTGAACTTATCAAGCTCGTCTATGCAGATGATCCCTTTATGCGCCTTCGGCAGTGCGCCCAGGACGATCTCATCACCACTCGCATCCCCGGTAAGACCCACCTTTGAAGTGCGCTGGCTGCAAAACTTTGCACCGATCTGATACACTATCCAGTTCATGAGTTGTGACTTTGCACTTCCAGGATCACCGTGCATCAAAACGTGAATCCTTCCCCTATCACCGAACTTGTCCCCATGACTTGCCATGCTCAGGAGCAGCGCCTTCTTTACTGGCGCCATTCCTTCGATTTTCGGGTTTATCCAGACATTCCAGTATTCAAGCATGTCAGTACCTTCAGATAATAGCTTTTCAAACTGCTGAATGAGTGCAGGGTCAAGTATCTGTATCTGTATTGAGTTTTCATGCTGTTCAATCTCAGTGAACTCACGTTCGATCTCATCTAAGACCTGTTCAAGCTGCTTCCTATCCACTGCCAGCCTGTAATGTGTGGATGAATTGCTCTTATACCCATACTTGATTATGTTTTGCTGCATCAGGGTATTTGAATGCCCTCCGGTCCACTGAACATCAGCAAACCCCCATCCGAACCTATTATCACGATAGATTTCATCCACTGCTATGATTTTTCGCAGCATTGATATGTAGTTTTTATCCCTGTTGCACAGCGTCCTTACCCGGTCTGCAAGTTCCGCTTCCTGACCATACTTTGATAATTCACTTGGCATTATGAACACTTCCTCTCAACTGCTCCTAAGTCTTTCATGCTTGTGATCTCATTTCCCTGGCTCTTGCCGAACCTTCCATCTGCCAGTTCTTCTATGTCCTCCGGGTGCATACCATCCGGGAAATATGCAAACATTATGATCTGGTATTTCCGCATTGTAGCCATCTTTAACCCCTCCTGGTTTTTATCGGTAATGACATCATGTTATCATATTTTGCCTTTACCCTGGGCTTCCAGTATCCTTTCACCTGGTCAAGTTTTACCCTGGTCTTTTCCTTTAAGCTGTTGATCACGGTAATTTTGTTACCTGTCCGTGAATGAATGCGCTCAACCCTTGTTTTATCATCCTTGTCAATGTACTGTATTCTTATTCCCTTTACAAGCTCAGGGAATTTACGGAATGTCTGCTCTGTCATGGTATCCCCCATATCGGGTGAGGCAATTTCATTTCATCAAATGAAAACACATCCGAAAGTGCCCCACATTCGCATTTTACCTGATATCCATTTTCTACCGTTATTACGGTAGTATCTGGAGCAGCCCGCCCTGGCTTCGGGCAACCATAATGACTGCCATTTTTATGAACAAAACCGATAGCATCAGAGTTTTTAACCTCCAATGCAAAACTACCTTTTGTTACTCTTTTACTCTCATTCATTCTATCACTTCCGCTTCGGTCATCAATATCTCCTCATTCCCGTGCTGTTCGTCCACAAGCTCGCCGTATGCTTTGATGATACGGGCTTCGTAATCTTCTTTTGCTTTATCCGCATTCCTGTGAACTGCCACTTCCTCTAAAATCCCCTGGAAAAGATAGACCACAACATGCACTCTCTGTTTACCTAACGTTTCCATGATATCCTTAATTTCACCAACAAGGTCGTGCATTGCGTTTGATACATTTGCCTTGAAGTCGTCAAGGCTCTCAGCATTCTCAAGGGCGTCTTTCACATCACATTCAATGGTATTTGAGCCGTGTTTAAGGGCTTCAACCATTTCTCTCAAATCTTCCGGTAAATCCTCTATTTCCATATTTCAATTCCTCCAGATACACTCCTTACAGATTTGAACTGCTAAGGGGTGGCTTCATTATACCTCAATTCCCGAACCTCATTTCTCTGCAAAATTCAGGCATTGCCTTCTGGAAATCCTCATTTGCGTCTGTACTGTCCGGCAGCAATTCAAGCGTGCCATTGCATTTATCATGTGTTGTACCATCCTGGCTAACGTAGAAATCGCCATGTTCCTTTGGCGCTCCATGCCCTTCATCCTGAAACACTTTTCCACAGGCTTTACACCGCCACTGCTTCATCATATTAATCACCCTCCAAACAGGTTTTCAAGTGTTCGATGCACTTCGATTATATCATCAGGTTTTTTCAGTTCCTTGATGTATATTTCCGTATCCTCATTTTTCATATCCCATACTTCCTTTACCTCAGTTTTAAGCGTTCTAATGTGATTCCCTGCACCATCAAAAGGATTTTCAGCGCAACCATAAGGACATAGAATTAGATCATCTTCTTTCCTGTCCATTACGTTGATATAAAACAGTCTCTTGCAGTTCCCACATTCATACTGCTCAAGTTCAAGCGTTGTTCTTACGAGTAGTTCCATCTCAATCACTTCCCCTTTTCCCTGCACCATACGAACTGATTGCATTTTGGACATGCATAGTTGAATATCCCCGATTCCAGGAGCGTAACCTCCACTCCAGGTTCATTTTCCTTCTTACAGTCAGGGCATGTTGTTGGTCTTTTCGTCTTTGCCACGTCCACGACCTTTTCGATCTGCTTCGTTACGGGGTTATATGCCACGTCTGGAACTCCCAGGACTAACATTTCATCTCCCAGGTCTGTAATCATTGCGCTGTCGCCCACATGCTTAGGTTTTCCCATCATTATTTCGCTCATATTCATTCACTCCGCTGTTGTCTGATCCATGAAGCACTCCCAGTTTTCTTTTATCCATTCGGCAACATCACGTTTCAAGAAGTCAATGAACTCAGTTACCTGTTTATCTGTTGGTTGGTTGCCCTCAAGGTATTCTGCCAGAAAGTCCCTCATCCCTACTTCATGTATCTTTATGGCGTCTGTTTGTTGCTCCGTAGTAAAGTCAGGGCATTTGGTTATAACCATTCCCTGTAATGTATCGGCTCTCCCTGCTATGCATTGAGTACCGTCTGCGTTTCCACATTTCACACAGATACTTTCATTTTCCAAGTCCATCTCATTCACCTTCCTTATCGAATAAGGTTAATCCACCCTTCTTTTCAACTGGATAGGGTCTTGGTTTAACCTTTTTTGAATCTGTAACTTTGAACATTGTCTGTCCTTCTTTCTTACCTGTCAGGTCTTGCTGAATTTGTAGCTCGGTCATTGTGCCTCCCAATTATACCCGTATGCACGTCCCTTATCTTCCCCTATAACTGCGAATTTCTGGCAGACTTTATCCATCTCGGTCAAAAATTCCTCTGGCTTCTTGGTTGTGATTGAGAAGTATTTTACCAGTAAGGTTGTTTCTCCAGTGTCTTTATCTGGCTTCCAGTTCCAGACGCCCTTAACTTTCTTTCTCTGCTTTTTCATCCGCTATCTTCCTTCCCTGCCTTATTGCATCCTCAAAACAGTCATAATGCCATTTCCATTCGTGTTTACACATTATTTCAACCCCCACGCTTCCAGTGTTTCATCTTCGATTTCTGCCAGGCATACATGACAGGTGTATATCAGTGGCTCTTTTTGTTCTTCCACTGGCTTCCATTGAATAGGGTATATTTGAATGAACTCAGGGTCAGATAGTTGCCGTGTTCCTTCTATCTGCTTGCTCACTTCCAGATACTCTATTTTCTCTTTACAATGTGGACATTCTTTGCTCATTTTATTCCTCCAGATATTATGTTTTAATCGTTACTGATTCATTTTTCATGTACTGCTGAACTATCTTATCAATCTCTGAACTGCGGTTATTGAGTGCCGCCGCTTTTTGAAGTTCATTGACTGCCGCCCTCATATCCCCCTCAACTTTCCTGGCTATGTTCCGTAAAATATCATCCCCGATAGTGAGTTTTTCCTTAACTGCTATTCGCTTCAATCCCTCTACGATATCAGCTTCAGTTATTCGCTTAAACTCGAATATCGCACATCTTGACTTTATGGGCTTGGTAATCTTGGTAATGTCATTACATGCGATTATAAACAGTGTGGTCTTAGCCTTCTCTATCGGGCTTTTTAAAACGTCCTGAGCGTCTGGGGTTAAGCCGTCAGCTTCATCAAGGAAGATTATCTTTAAAGATGTGCCTATCGGCATGTGCTTTATCGCCCTGATAACGATTTTACGCATATCCCCTATCCCCCTTTCGTTACTGGCGTTTATTTCTATGAAGTTCCCGTTATCCCCTAACAGTTTACTGGCTATAATGTACGCTGCCGTGGTCTTACCTGTTCCCGCTTCGCCGTAAAAAAGTAAATGTGGGATATCCCCTGAAAGTATAAAACTCTCAATGGCTGTCAGGACTTCGTTAAGCCCTACCATCTCGGTAAAGGTCTGTGGTCTGTACTTCTCGTTCCAGTTCATCCATTAGTGCCCTCTCCACTCTGAAAAAATTAAAGGTTGAGGGCGAATGCCTCAGCCTCCTTGAAACTATCGAATCGCCTGTAATATTTCCCGTTGTGGTACAGTGCAGCAGGGGTGTTTTTAGTTACTTCCACTGCCCAACATTTTGATGTGTTGTCTTTTGGTGTATTACCCAGGGCAATACCAAGATGGTAGTTGTACCCTACTTCACATAGGTCTATTGTTGCCATGTTATTACTCTAAAAACACTTCAAGGTCATCCGTAATGCAGGTGTCATGGCTGACCTGTCCCTTCAGCTCTTCAAGGCTCGCCCAGTGCCGTCCTCTGATTACTGCGCTTCTGCCTTTTATCTTCATTTCAATACCCCTTGCATCCATTTTGCGCTTTAGATATTGCAGGTGTTCTTCGTTCCCGTTTTTCAGTATAGTTACTTTTCCTTCATCTTCTATTTCCATTTCTATTCCTCCATTTATGTTCTAATCTCTTTTGATTCTAATTTCCTTACTATGTATTCCTTAACCGCTTCCGCTACCTGTTCTGTAATTGCTATTCCGTGTTTTTCCTTACGCTCATGGAGTAAACACATATCGTTATCATCGATTTTATTACCTATCCAGTTATATTTTTTATATCCCATTTTATCCCTTAATTCCATCTTGCCTTTTTAATTAATTCCCGTTGTCGCTGTTCGTTTTGCCCTTTTTTGAAGCATGGTAAACATGATTCTACGTCCATACATTCAATCTTCCCGACTTGGTTGCCGCTCTTTTAAATATGTCCGTTGCTTCGTTGGTTGTGGGGTGTCCATCGTTCATACTGCCGCCTCACATACTGCCTTTTCAGGTTCATGTTTAAAGCCCTGGTCAATCAGGTTTATTAGCCATTTTTCAAGAAAACTGTTAAGCTCTTTTTTAACCGTTGGATAAACTTTTCCTTTTTCTGGATAGACTTGTTGATAAATCCCCATGCTACTTAGCTGATATGTTAAGGCTTCGATAGAGTGCATTTCAGGAATTATCCGTATCTGCATATCTGGGTCTGCCATAACGTCCCCGTTTTGTATGTAGTTATGAGCCATTGCTATAACGTCCCCCTGTTCGTCTTTTTCCAGATAGTCAAAATTCAAGTCCATATAATGCTTTTTCTGAATCTTGAGCGCCTCTTTAAATTGAAGTTCTCCCTTTTCGTTTATGATGCCTAACTTGACTAACCTGTTAAAATTCCGTTGGTAAATGTCCATGATACCTCTCATCTCCCACTATTCCCCTTATACCTTATATGGCTTTCCCCTGGTTACATGCCATTTCATGAACAAGTCAAAAACGATTTGTTTATCATCATGAATAAATCAAATTTGACTTATTCATGAGAAATAAAGCAATTAAAAAATTTCAAAAAAAAATTTTATAAAAATTAAAAAATGAGTAAATTACCAGCAACAGGTGAGAGCATACGCCGACCCAGGCACAAACCCAGGGTAGCAAAAACAATGTAACTAAAAGTAACTGTCGGTTAC
>CAYSLW010000075.1:0-8952 GCA_964431955.1 uncultured Candidatus Methanoperedens sp.
CTGGCTTCGCCCCCCGCTATCGACGGTTTCGGGTTACAGATAACGCCGAGTTACCCGGGCTAGCCCGCCGCTGTGATATTGTTGCTTGCATGCAATAAAGTTATCTCAACTGAGGTTATAGAGTAAGATTATGGAAGAACTGATAGGTTTTGTTGCAAGCAATCACAAAGCAAGCAAGATTCTTGCTGTACTGGATTCAAAGGGTGCAATGGACAGCGCCGCAATAGCTAAAACAACCCGAATCGTGGGTGCTGACAGGAGTATAGAAGAGCTGGTCGGAAAAAAGCTGTTGGAAAATAAAGGTGGGAAATACGCTTTGACTGAACTGGGAAAGCAGGTCTCTCGTAAGCTTCGCGGCGTGTGATAAATCAGGTATATTCGAAAACTATATAGGCTAACAATACCTTAATGTTAGGTATACCTAATAAAAGGTGAAACATGGAAGCTGATACGCCAAGAATTGAAGAGTACCTCGAATCCGTCTACAAACTCCAGCAGGTCCAGCATCCCGTAAGCACATCCCGTCTTGCAGAACATCTTAAACTTTCCCCGCCGTCGGTATCCGAGATGGTGAAAAAACTCGCACATAAAGGTCTGGTAAGCCATACGGAAAAAGGCGTATGCCTCACGCAGGAAGGCAACAGGATAGCCAAAAAAGTAATTCGAAGACACCGCCTCTCTGAGAGGTTGCTTACCGATATTCTGGGCTACAAGTGGGATGAGGTACATGACGAAGCCTGCAAGCTCGAGCATGCCATAAGCCCTGAGATGGAAGAACGCATTGCAGCAAGCCTTGGAAACCCCAAGACCTGCCCGCACGGTCATCCCATACCTGATAAGGAGGGAGTATTAGCTAAAGAAAAAGTCAAGCCGTTATCTGAATTAAAAGCCAATGATAAGGGGATTATCGTCAGCGTGTTTGAAGAAGACCCCAAAATGCTCCAGTACCTCGCCTCCCTTGGATTGATTCCCGAAGTGTGCGTAAGAGTGGAAGAAGTTGCCCCGTTCGGGGGACCGTTAATCGTATGTGTTTCAGGCTCGCGATACGCCCTGGGAAGAGAAGTGGCTTCAAAGATAAAGGTAAAATGAAATGGCTCTTTCATGTCACGGCGCCCTCAGGGAAATAAAGGGCAGCACGGATTTTACGTTTGCGCTTGCAGGCAACCCGAATGTAGGGAAGTCGAGCATATTCAATCGTTTGACTGGCATGGGGGTAGTGACCGCAAACTACCCGGGCAAAACCGTGGAACTGAATATGGCTGCCACGACTTTTAAAGAACTGCGGCTGGGTATCATTGACCTGCCTGGCAGCTATGCTCTCAGCGCGGTGTCAGAAGACCAGTGGGTAGCGCGAAGGGCGGTGCTTGACTGCAAGCCTGATGTGGTAATAACAATTCTTGATGCCACCAACCTTGCCAGAAACCTCTACATGCTATTGCAGTTCATAGACCTCGGCATTCCCATCGTGGCTGCTTTGAACCTGATAGATGAAGCAGAGAAAAGGAACATCATGATAGATGCACATGAACTTTCTAAACTCATTGGCGTCCCTGTGGTTCGGACAATAGCAACAACGGGAAAAGGGCTTGACGACCTAATACAACAGGCTGTTGATGTCGCAGGAAAGAAAAAGGAGATCAAATATTCCCTTCGCTACGGCGAGGATATTGAAAAAAGCATAAAGAAGCTTACCGATTTACTTGCACCTTATGATTTCGGGATAAACCCGCGAGCCCTGGCAATACTGCTTCTTGAAGAGGATTCTGAATTTATAGAACTTGTAAAGAAAGATGCAGACGGCGAATCCATACTCAGGGAGGCAAGAAAGATCAGCAGGGAAATCAAAGAAAAACACGGCGAGAAAACACCTCTCAGGATAGCCCGTGAACGGCATGGGCTTGCCGGCTCAATAGCCTCGCAGGTGCAGGGCGATGTCACACCTGTAAGCTCTGACAGGCTCTGGGCATACACCACTTTGCCGCTCACAGGCATACCTTTGCTCATCAGCGTTCTCGGATTAATATTCGCTTTCATGTTTTATGGCGGCAGCTGGCTTTCGACATTATTCAGCGCTCTATGGGCATCCTACATATCGCCTGTCATCGGTAACGCGATATTTTATGTCTTTGGCGAAGGTCATATCGGCAAGACCCTTATCTGGGGATTTGATGCTGGCATCCTTGCAGCGCTTGCCGTCGGGATTCCTTATGTACTCACCTTCTATTTCATGCTCGCATTCCTTGAGGACTCAGGATACCTGAACTCTGTGGCTTTCCTGACGGACAGGTTGATGCACAAGTTCGGACTTCACGGGCGGGCTATCATACCCCTTATGGCAGGCGCGGGGTGCAATGTGCCTGCCATCATAGGTACGAGAGTACTTACCACGATGCGCGAGCGCACCATAGCCAGTACCCTGATTACACTCATCCCATGCAGCGCCAGAACTGCTGTCATTCTGGGCGCGGTCTCGCTATTCGTGGGCTGGAAGCCGGCGGTTGCGATATACATTATCGTGCTTGCGCTTGTTTTTCTCGTTGGAGTCGGGCTGAACAAAGTAATGCCAGGAAGTTCCACCGGGCTTGTTATGGAGATGTTCCCCTTCAGGATGCCTTTAATGTCGAATATCATCAAGAAGACATGGTACAGGTTCAAGGATTTCGTATTCGTGGCTTTCCCGATTGTGGTTATTGGCTCTTTAGTGCTCGGGGCACTTTACGAAACCGGTTATCTCTGGAAACTTGCAGCACCGTTATCCCCGATTGTAGAAGGGTGGCTCGGGCTTCCTGCCGTGGCAGGACTTACCCTGATATTTGCCGTGCTGCGAAAGGAACTTGCTCTCCAGTTGCTTGTCACGCTTGCTGTTGTTGTGTACGGAGGCGAGACAGAGAACCTGCTGCTCTTCATGAACCCAACACAGCTATTCGTTTATGCGCTTGTTAACACGATTTATATCCCGTGTGTTGCTACTATCGCAGTCCTTGGTCGCGAACTTGGCTGGAAGCGGGCAGGCGGCATCATGGCTTTTACGATAATTCTGGCAATATTTATCGGAGGAATTGCCTTCAGGTTTATAGAATACTTCCATCTTTTATGAAAAAACGATGCCCTCTTTGTGGAGCCAGATTCGATACCGGGGAGAGCAAAGGCTGCACAGCCTGCCCGCGTTTCATGAAATTATGAGAATGCTGAACCAGTTCCTTATTTTCATTGGTTTGCCGTCTCAAAAATAGATTGGTTTCACTCCGCTTACCACAGGGTTTTAAGTATAGACCTTGAAGTATCGGCTATGGATAGACCGGGGAAAGAACTCCGCCACGACAGGCACATGGTATCATTGCTCACAGACCACCCCGTAATAACTCCAAAGTATCGCGGGAAAATCCTGGTTGGCGAGGTTGGTTTTGTTACGGAGGCGGTTATCAGGGGAACATGTGCCGAAATGGGCATAAAAATCATAGATATGGCTGTGAATGCTGACCATGTGCACATATTTTTCCAGTATCCTCCGAAGTATTCGCTAAGTTACATTGCCAAGAAGATCAAAGGAAGATCAAGCAGGCTCTTGAGACAGGAATTCCCGCATCTCAGGGATTGGTGTGATGAACATCTCTGGGCTTCGGGCTGCTATCACGGTTCGGTTGGACAGGGCTGGGAAGTTGTGGAGAAATACATTTCCTCGCAGAATTGTGCAGGTGGTGAGGAAGCTTTATAAGCAAAAAACGGTAACAAGCCCATGTACTTAAGTACGGGGTATAGGTGACTGAAGACGATAGGGTTGAGTGCATCCTTAGAATATCTCAAACTCTCAAACCAGAATAACAATCGGAGCACTAAAATAGGGGCACACCAATTTACGAAGGTAAACTATATATTTTAAATGCTTATATACGAAAGCAAAGGAGTTGAATTTAAACTCATATTTATGAGGTGCAGAAGATGGAATTGTTTGAAAGTAAAATACTTGTTCAGAAACGAAATAGTTTATATTCTGATATGGTTTCTGAAAAGAAATTAGAAGAATTAATTTCTAGAGGAGAAGTAGAATACGATACAAAAACAGAATGGGCGAAAGATGAAGATGGCATAGCAATGCCAGTAGGCACTTATAGGGCGAATTTCAGATATAAATAAAGCAGTGGTTGTTGCCACATATTATGGAGCAGTATTATTGTATTACTATAAAAGAAGCACCAAGACGTGAAGAAGAGGGAGAAGGAAAAATAATATGAAAAGAGATTTTACCATAGTAATAGAGCAGGATGAAGATGGCATATACGTAGCATCTGTGCCTGAACTCGAAGGATGCCATACACAGGCAAAAACTCTTGATGAACTGAGAGAGAGGATAAAAGAAGCGATACAGCTTTATTTAGAAGTTGAATCATATCTTATCAAAGAAGTGCCATTAGAGTTCGTAGGCATCCAGAAGGTTGAGGTCGCAGTTTAAATGGATAAAATCAATCCTCTTCCTGCTAAGAAAGTTATCAAAGCGCTTGAAAAGATTGGTTTTCAGCAGATAAGACAAAAAGGGAGCCATTTGTTCATGCGCCATCCCGATGGGAGAACCACATTAATTACTGTGCATCCAGGAGAAGATATTGGGAAAGGGATGATAAGAAAAATAATAAACGACGCCAAGATTACTCGAGAGAAATGGCTTGAGCTAATTGAAACTGTATAAATTTTAATTTATACCGTGCCCCCATTTGTCGATAAAAACCAAACCGACAAATAAGCAATAGAAACCCTCATGCGCCAGCGCCGTGATGCCCCGTCGATTTACGACGGGGTTCGTGAATGAACGCGAACAGAACCTCATGCTAGTAAAGGCAAAAAGAACACGATTATCTTCTCGCAAAGTTAAAAGTGGTATAAAATATCAATTGAGAGGTTACTATTTGGATTTTATATTCAGAACCGCACTAGAAAAAGTTACGACAGAAAAACCACTCCCTATTAAGAAAACTCGAAAGAGAAAAGGGACTAAATTGATATGTGAACAATGTGGAGAAACTTTCTAAATATGGGGTTACTGCCGTGGTTGCCATCACTGGAAAAGTGATTGAGTTGGCTATAACAGGAAAGATGTAATCACGCTCTGCGGTTCATGTTGCAGAGATGATTTGGATAGAATTCTATGTGGCGGTTGAATAAATGAGTTAGCGGACGCTAACCTTGATTCTCTTTTCCTTGATTTCTTTAAAAATTTCATCTATGCTTTCAGATAACCATTGAGAGCGTTCCTTAGTGTAATCTCCCCTTCCCAGGTCGAAACTCTGGACAAACCTGACCATCCCTATCGGTCCCAGGGTTTTCGCAAGAACTTCCAGTCCTTCCCTTCTTATTTCGCTTATTGTTTTAGCTTTCATTTTCAATTACCTCCATTAGCCATCTAACAGGATTTTCAACTCTAACCTTAACAATGTTATCATTAGCCATAACCTTTTTCACAATCTCATCATCGGTTGTGAGCATAACTTCCGCAGACTTCTCAGCGCATGCAAGATGCAAAGCATCTAATGCTTTCAATCCAACATTTTCACACACGATACATATTTAACATCCATCAAAAAATATACCCCTATGAAATGTCCCACTTGCGGCGGGGATTGCATACTTCCTGCCCATAAGGTACTGGATGAGATATTCACTATGTATATGGCGTGCAGCTCATGCCCTCCAGACCCAAAACTCAACAAAGGCGCTTCTTTTCATGAAAAGATGGACAACAGCTCCGGTCGGTGCGGGAAATGCGGCAAAAGACATCTGGATTTCGTCATCGGGAATGTCCTGACTATACTGAAGGAGAACGGGCTTTTTCCGGAAGATGCCTCACTGAAAGAAGTCGGAACCCCGCTCATCGCTTTTGGTTATCAGGTGCCATATCCTCCAAGGCTTGGCGATAAAAGCCTTGTTCTCGTCATGGACTCGGTGACAGAGGAAGCGGCAGGTGAAATAGTCGCCAGGGTGCCGGAGGTAAAAGGAGTAATTAAAAGAACAGGCTCGCAATCACAGAGCGTCGGAATACTGGATACGGACAGCACACCCCACACATACGAATTGCTTGCGGGCTGCGATATGCGGTGCGACATCGTATCGTCGTCATTCGGAGAGCTGTGCATCTATAAGAACCAGTCAAAAATACACATCGAGTTCAATAACACGAAAATACAAAAGCTCGAGGAGCTTTACCTCAAAGGAGAATTTGATAATGCCTGCGTGGTGGATGGTTTTTGCGGTCCTGGAACGCTCGGGCTCCTGTGCGTTCTCGCTGGCGCACGAAAGGTCATACTTAACGATGCCTGGCTTCCCGCGCTCCAGAATGCCATTTTGAATATCAGGGCAAACTCGGATATTCTCGGAGTAAAAATTGATTTTGAAAAGCAAGATTACGACAAGCTCATCGGAGATGAGCCGGTTCTCCTGGCAAAAGCAGAAGGTGCGGCAAAGATCAGGGTGTACCACGGCGATGTCAGGAAACTTGACAGAGTGGTGAAAGAATGCGATATTTGTTTAATAGATACATTTCCTTCAGTTAATCCTGCCGAATTTACAACCTTATGCAAGGATATCGCCAAAAGGGTGATTGTAATCTAAGGCTTGCAGCAAACATGGTTAAAAACTATCAGGCTTGTGGAATATTTAGCTTCATATTCATGTCCGTTTGCACTGAGAAGCGATAAATAATAATCCCGGATTTTTTGTATAGCCTGTTCGTTCTTGTAATTGTGATACACATTAATACCATTCTCCAGTATCTCTATCTTATCCACTATCATCAAAGATTCATGTGTTTTCTTTAACAGTTTTAAGAAATCCGGATGTGGAATACTTGCAATGTGTTTCTTTGATATGGATTCGAATATCCCGGCATCAATGGGCGTATTGCAGGCAAGAAGCTCTTCGTAATGATCCTTATACAGGGACACCATATTATAATTCACAGAACTGTATATCTCAATCAGATTTCTCCAGAAATCTTCCTTTGACTTGAATTCATTCACTGCGTCTTTTAAATATCCGAAATGCTGCTTTGCAACCAGCGGCTGTGTTCCTGTGTCTTTGGATTTTAAATCAATCCGAACCGCTGAGGCTCTCCTGTGGATAACATCGATATCAAGACCTTTGTTATAGACCAGAAACATTACCACCAGTTGAGCCAAGAAATCCCGGTAAAGTTCATTATCGCCCGCAATTGCAACAGTCGCTGTCGATGGGTTAATATCGTCCATGCAGAAAAGAGATACCTGGCAGTTCCAGCCAGATTCACGGCTTATCTCATTTATCTTCTTATCCAGTTCTGATATTGTGATGATTTTCAAAGGGTCAAGCAGTTCATCAACTGTTTCTTTTTCCAGAGGAATGCCTTTCGTCCATTTAAGCATCCATAAGAAAATCGGTCTGCTGATCAGCACATTTCGCCCCGCCTCTATGGATTCCTCCCTTGAGGTCAATTCCTTCTTATCGGTTGTGATCCTTAATATCGCTTCTTCGACAGTGCCGTAGCGGTGAAAGGATGCCTCACAGATATCGATAGCGTCACGGATAGCGGCGCTCAGGTTACCATTGTGCCTTTGAGTCAGGAGTTCGAGTTTTTTCAGATGTGTATGCTCAAGTGATATGTTTTTTCTAACAACCATAATGATACTACTTAAGTATCACTGGATTCATGCCTATTAAACTTTTTCACATTGGGAGGTATATTGGTGTTATTTCAATGTTACCTTTCACCATCTGTTAGCACGACATTACCTTTGAGATAATTACACCATCCATCAGTATAATCTCCTGTAACATTTATCCTAACATTGCTCACATTGCTCCGAAACTCAATTCTTGGAGTTCCATCCACAGTAACCCTGCTCATACCGCTGCCGCCAGTGGAAGAAGCCCCTCCTATTGTAACGATAGGTATGACAAGCACATCGCTCTGGTTGGTTATGAGAGGCTTGTAAACAAGAATTGCGTTTCCATTTGGATACTTTGCCCATACCCCTGTGCCTTCATAAGCGACGACTGTATCGCCTACAGTGCTTTCAATGCTGCGCATCTGCCTGTCAACCAATGTTATGTTTTGATCGGTAGAGTTTCTTGCGGTTATATTTATCGAACTATTTCCCGTAACGCTCAGCGTTCCCCCGTACATCTTAAGCTCCACGCTCTGGGAAGGCGCCTGCCCAAGAACCACTTTATTGATGTTCCCAGCCAGCACAATAAAACTCTGCTTAGTATTTTCTATATGGTTTGCCTCCTGGGCATTCTTCAATATAGGATAGCCCGCCACTCCGATAAGTCCTATAGAAAGCACTAAAATCCCGAGGATTGTTACAAAATCCACAACTTCAGACACTGCATCATCCGAGGAAAGAAGTTTTATTATTTTCATATTCGCCGGAACACAGCAGCCGCATTCTTTATCTGCGTATTATCCCTCTCCTCAATCTCCTTTATAATTGCCTTGACTTCATCCTTTGACAGCAAACCTGATTCCCATAATGACCTGAGTATGGAATGCAGCTGCAATGTTTTAACACCTCCCTCCTCGGCAAATCTTAGCGCGGCAGCATCCAGCGAAGAGAATATGTATCCCCTGTGCCTGCAGATGCTTATCGCTTCAAGCTCGCCTTTTCCCAGCGTCCTTTTTTCTATAAGCAATTTTTGATATTCTTCCAATCGGTTTATCTTTGCAAATGCACTTGCCATGTCTGCATCCATAACGATTACCCTATCCAAGGATTACCTCAACTCCTTCCTTGATTTTATCCTCTGAAGGCGATTTGATAATCCTCTTTATCCCCCTCTGCGCTAAAATATTTTTGAAACCTTCTGTTGAGGTGCCCACAATTTCGGCTGCCCTGCTCAACGATATTTTCTCACTTTTGTACAACTCTATGGCAATCTCTACTTTCAATGCAGGTCGCACTTCAAGCATCGTCCTGAAGGCGTCGT
>CAYSLW010000076.1:0-2080 GCA_964431955.1 uncultured Candidatus Methanoperedens sp.
TATAATTTAGGGTTAGGTCTTGAGTCTATCACCTTTGTCCGCTTGGTTACCCCCGCAAGGGTAAGCCTGAATTATCCTGATTAAACTTAAGGGTGTCGTTAACAAAAGTATTAAGTATCCAATGCTCTATTAAACGCATGATTTTGTGAATATATTCACAATTTTTAATCATATTAACTTGGAGGAAATTATTTGGCAGTAACAAAAGCAACAGAAGGCTGGAAAGCAAAACAATGGTACAACTTAGTTGCACCTGAGATGTTCGGAAAAACCAATATCGGAGAAACCGTGGCTGATGTGCCCGAGAAATTAATCGGAAGGGTAGTTGAAATAACCCTCGGGGAATTGACAAACGACCTCTCAAAGCAGAACACCAAGTTGATTCTGAAAATCGACCGCGTCGGCGGGGATTCGGCATACACAAAATTCATTGGTCATCAATTGACGCAGGATTACCTGCGCTCGCTAGTAAAGAGAGAGACCTCCACAATCGAGACAAATATCTCAGTGACTACAAAAGACGGCTATACCATAAGGGTAAAACCATCGTGTTTCACCATCAAAAGAGCGCGGGCAAATCAGGTTAAAGCAATCCGCCCAATAATGAATAATGTCATTAAAGCAAAGGCGAAAGAACTTGATATGCCGCAGTTCGTCCAGGAAGTTATAACCGGCAAGCTCTCGGCGATTATTTATCATGATGTAAAACCCATCTATCCACTGCGCAGGGTAGAAGTCCGAAAGACGGAAATAGAGGCTGAACCTGCAATAGCCTCTTAATTTTTTATAAATTTTTTATCCTTTTCACTTCATTTACTTTTTCTTTCAACCGCTCATTTTCAATCTTAAGTAATATCAGAGATACCACAAGAAGGAAATACGCAGCAAAATTTACAAAAAAAGTGATTTGCAACGGACCGGGGGAAGAGTAATCCATTACTGCAACTGGATGGAGTGTAGCCCTGCTCCACAGCCTTATAGACAGGAAACTGAGCGGTACACCAATAAATCCCACTATTCCAAAAACCGCTGACAGCCTTGCTCTTTTCTCAGGCTCCTCAACAGCCTGGCGTACCATCAGGTACGAGAGGTATATCAAAAAAAGTACAAGCGAAGTATTAAGTCTTACATCCCATGTTACCCAGTATGCCCCCCAGGCAGACCTTGCCCAGATCGACCCGCTTACCAGGGTCAAAAATGCAAAAACAACGCCCACTTCAGCAGCAGAAAGCGCCGCTATATCCCATTTTTGTTCTTTGCTGCGAAGATATGATATGCTTGATGCAAACACCATTGCAAAAGCGAGATATGCCGAGATCGCTATCGGAACGTGAAAATAGAATATTTTGAAATTATTCGGGTCTCCTGTGGCTTCTTTAGAACTTACAGGAATGGGAGCATAACCCGAAAATACCAGGTATACCGAGACAAGCATTAAGACGGCGGTAAGGATAAAAACAATTTTCTTTAGCATATTCTTCCCTCAATCTGCATTAATCGTAATAACATTATCCATTTAATTTAAAAATTAAAATTAATCTTCAATCGTGTATTCAAATACTAATTGCGCCACAATGAAAAAAACAATACCATAGACTGCAAGTATCTGCAGTTCATTTGCTATATCTGAAATTTCACCCGATGCAAGCATTATTCCCGTTGCTGTCACAGCCGAGAGTATCACAGGGATAAGAACAGGAAAAAGAAGTACAGGCAGCAGGATTTCCCTCGTCCTTGTGTTTACAGTGAGCGCAGAGAGAAGCGTACCCACAAAAACGAATCCAAATGTCCCAAGTATAAAAACAATTGTTAGACCTATAATGTTTTTAATATCATAGTTGAAAAGCACAACAAAAATGGGAACAGTGGTTATCTCCATCAGGAACATCAAAACCGCGTTGGAGATGACTTTACCATTGTATATCTGTGCTCTATCGACTGGACAGAGCTTTAACCCTTCGAGACATCCTTCTTCCTTCTCGCCTGCAAACGACCTCGAAAGCCCGAGCATCCCCGCAAATGTAAACGCAATCCACAGCATCCCCGGCGCCAGTAAATCTGTTATTTTTTTATTAAGCGC
>CAYSLW010000076.1:2180-8935 GCA_964431955.1 uncultured Candidatus Methanoperedens sp.
ACGCAATCCACAGCATCCCCGGCGCCAGTAAATCTGTTATTTTTTTATTAAGCGCCGCCTCAATCCCGAAGGCAAAACTGAAGATAACAATCACAAGTAGGGCGAATATCATCATGGAATTGAGCATCTGCTTTGTGCGGAACTCGGCTTTTAAGTCCTTGCGGGCTATCTCTATGAACTTCATACACGCTCCTCCACATACTTCTCGTAAATCGCCCTGCATTGCAGCAGGTTTTGAATCTCGTTCTCGCTCATTTCATGGGCTATATGCCCGTTGGTGAGGATGATTGCACGGTCGCACATGGCAATCCCGCGCTCTATGTCATGTGAGATAAGGACGCGTGTTGTATCATGGGCATTCATGCCGCCAAGTATCCTGTCGAATGTTGCACTTGCATGCTGGTCTAAACCTGTATAGGGTTCATCGAGAAAAAGTATGGGCGGGTCGTGGATTAAGGCTCTTGCGATAGAGAGGCGCTGTTTCATGCCGCGGGAGAAAGTCCTCACGCGGTCGTTTTTCCTGAAGCTCAATCCCACCTGTTTTATCAACTCATCTATCCGCTTTTCAAGCTGCGGCACGTTATACATTCTTCCAAAGAACCTGAGATTTTCAGTTGCAGTAAGTTCATGGTAAAGATAGGTCTCATGCGAGATTACGCCGATTTTCTTCCTGATTTCGATAGGTTCCTCTTTGATGTCAATACCATCGATAACCACTTTTCCTGATGTGGGGCTTACAAGGGTGGACATTATTTTAATAAGTGTGGTTTTCCCTGCGCCATTTGGACCGAATATTGTAAGAAATTCTCCTTTCTCTATCCTGAGATTGATATTTCTCAAAACAATATTGGTGCCGAAGGCTTTTGAAAGGTTTTCAATAGAGATTATATTTGATTTCTCCTGCTTTGTGTAGATAATCACATTCAAGCTTTATATTAATATTGTCTTGTCAAAAAACCATTAAAGCTTTAATCACATACGCTATGTTTATTCGATGGTGATTTTATCAAACCAATACTGCAAGTGGCTCTCGATGTTTTAGAGACCGAGCGTGCGCTCCAGATTGCAAAAGAGGCTGTGGAAGGCGGAGCAGACTGGATCGAAGCCGGCACACCTTTAATTAAAAGCGAGGGCATGGATGCTGTAAGAAGGCTGAAAGCAACATTTCCAGAGCACGTTATTCTTGCGGACATGAAAACCATGGATACCGGCGCTCTGGAGGTCGAGATGGCAGCCAAAGCAGGTGCTGATATTATTATTCTTCTCGGAAGCGCGGACAATTCCACAATTCAGGATGCTGTCAGGTCTGCCCATAAATACGGCGTAAAACTCATGGCAGACCTTCTATCCTCAGGCGACCCGTCAAAGAGGGCTAAAGAACTGGTAGACCTTGGGATTGATTACATCAACGTCCACGTGGGCATCGACCAGCAGATGATGGGCGAAGACCCTGTCAGAATCCTGAAAGAACTCAAGCTCAATGTGCCAGTCGCGGTAGCAGGGGGTCTTGACGCGCAAAGCGCAGCAGAAGCGGTTTTGTCAGGCGCGCGTATCGTTATAGTTGGCGGCAATATCGTTCGCTCATCCAATGTTACAGCCTCAGCAAGAGCTATCCGCGAAAGTATCGATGCTCCTGAAATCTCAGAAGAACCAGATAAATCAATCGATGAGAAGACCATTGAATTGTTAAAACGAGTGTCCACACCCAATATCTCTGATGCCATGCACAGGAAAGGTGCGATGAAAAACATACGCTCAATCTGTCCGGGAACGAAAATGGCAGGCAGGGCTGTAACTGTCGCGACCTTTGCCGGCGACTGGGCAAAGACCGTTGAAGCCATAGATATAGCTAAGGCGGGCGATGTTATCGTAATCTATAACGGCAGTCCTCATGTCGCACCGTGGGGAGAATTGGCGACATTGAGCAGTATCAATAAAGGTGTTGCAGGCGTGGTGATCGACGGCGCAGTAAGGGACGTTGATGATATCAGGCGCCTCGACTTCCCTGTTTTTGCGACTTCGATTGTGCCAAATGCAGGCGAACCCAAGGGATTCGGAGAGATCAATGCAGAAATACGGTGCGGGGGAGAGACCGTTAAACCCGGCGATTTTATAGTGGGAGACGACAACGGTGTTGTTGTTGTTCCGAAGGAACGGGGATACGAGATAGCAAGGCGGGCGGTTGAAGTTGAAAAGAACGAGCGCAGGATAAGGGATGAAATAAAAAGGGGAAAAACCCTTTCAGAAGTGCTGTATCTTGAGAAATGGGAGAAGAAATAGAGCAAACATTCCGATGAATACTTTTATCGTTAAGTAAAGTCAAAAAGGCATAAAATAATTGTCATCATCAATACATATATATACCCCCCATTTAAATAATAGTCGGGAGATTCAGAATATTTATGGAACTTACACCAATCCAGAAAGAAATTTTAACAGCCCTGATTAACCTGTACAGGACAAAGAAACATGCAGTCAAAGGAGAAGAGATTGCAGATATTATAGAAAGGAATCCGGGGACGGTTCGGAATCAGATGCAATCGCTCAAAGCACTGGGATTGGTTGAGGGGGTGCCTGGACCGAAGGGCGGGTACAAGGCAACCGGCGCAACCTATCGAGTCCTGAGCTTATCTGAAATGGATAGGGAAACAATAGTACCCATAAGGCGAAATGACGAAATAATCGAGAATGCGACTGCAAGCGAGATCAGTTTTACCACGGTCAGGCATCCTGACCTGTGCAATGCCACAGTTCATGTTATCGGAGATATAAGAAAATTTGATGTGGGGGATAATATAGTAATAGGGCCTACCCCTGTAAACAAACTAATAATTCGCGGAGAGGTGATTGGCAGGGATGATACCCAGAACTCAATATTATTCGTCATAAATGAAATGGTGTCACTTCCAAAAAAACCGATCAAAAACTATATCAAAGAAAATCCAATAACAATCCCCGCGACAGCAACAATACAGGAAGCTTCGAGGATTCTTGTTAAGAATAGTATCCACGGGGCGCCTGTTTTGGATAAGGATAAAATTGTAGGTATTGTTACCCTCACCGACATCGGAAAAACGCTTGCAGACGGTAAAACCAGCCTGAAGATAAAGGATATAATGACTAAGGATATCATAGCGGTTGACGGCGAAATGCCGTTTTACGAAGTAGTAAAGGTATTTAATAAGGAGAAAGTGGGAAGGCTCATGGTTAAAGTTAATGGGGAGCTTGTAGGGATTATATCGAAAACAGACATCTTTTGCAAACTTGCTGTATACTGATAGTCCCCGTATTTAAATACGGGGTCTTATTGGTTGATATTCGTCAAACCGATTTCATCATCTTTTTTAAGTCTCTTTGTTATCTCTATTAGTGGATGTTTGGCATAATCAAGTATTTTAATGTCCGATAGTGTGCGTAGTCCTGCGGATAGCGCTGTTTTTTCCATTCCGAGATGTATTTCATCCCCCAGCGGGATGACGTACGCATCCATACTTTTTATTCCAAGTTTCTTTGCTGCTATAACCCTATGGTGACCATCTACGAGAAAGAGTTTGTTGGGTTTTTTAATTACAACTATGGGCTCAGCCAGCCCTTTTTTCAGTTCGTATATTCTCCCGTCGAGTTCATCTGCATAGACCTTAGGCTGCGTGGGCACAAGCTCACCTATATTGACCGTCTCACGTATCACGTCCACATGGACATTATGGATAGCCTCAAGGGTCTTCTTGAGCGTCCAGACCTTTTGCGGGCTCGTCCTCTCTATATGCGAGCGTATGACGTCTGAATTGGTAATAATTCCACGAAGATGCCCGCTTTTATCCACCACTGGCAGTTTTGATTTACCCGACCTGAAAATCACGCGCGCCACATCGGTCATGTCCATCTCGGTATCAGCGACAAGAACATCCCTGCTCATGATACTGGAGATTTTCTCGCCAAGCCCTTTTTCAAGCAAACCAGCGGCTGAGACATACCCTGTGACCCTGCCATCCTCCACTACCGGAAAACCATCATGTCCCGTCCTCCGTATGAGTTCTATGACATCCTTGACTGTGCTTCTAAGAGAAACCGTGTCCACTTCCTGCGTCATGTAGTCCTTGACTTTTGGATGCTCTGTCATTGTGGTTAGATATGGTAAATGGTTTTTCCCCTTAAAAGCATTATATACCAATCTTTATTACCTATTGAAAATAACCTCTAATGGGTGAATAATACGAAAAAAATTGAGAACAAGTCAAGCAAGGAGTTGTTTTTGAAACTTGTGCATTTCGAGGAGGGGCATAAGGGGACGCTTCTGGACGCTCTGTATTATCTTGAGCAGGAAGGCTCATGGTATGGCTATTCCCCTCCCACGATAGAGGGGTGAATGGGACGGATGGAATGCTTGCTCTTTGGCACGGCAGGCACCCCTATCAGTTCAAAAGAAAATGACAGTTTGTCTGGTATTACGCGGGTCCATGAACTCGGTCTGGGCTGCATGGAGATTGAGTTTGTCAGAGGCGTCAAGATGGGGGAGAGGACGGCGCACAGGGTAGGCGAGATTGCAAAGCAGCTTGATGTAAAATTGAGTGTGCATGCCCCGTATTATATCAACCTTAATGCCGAGGGTGAAACGCTCGTCAAAAGCAAGGAAAGAATCCTGAACTCGGCAAGAATTGGAAGTATCTGCGGGGCAAAAAGCGTGGTAATCCATGCAGGTTTTTTCCAGGGAGATTCACGCAAGGCTGTGTACGAGAAAATAAAAAAAGAGCTTATCGAGATCATAGAACAATTAAAAAAAGAAAACGTAGGTATCACGCTGCGCATTGAGACGATGGGACGGAACTCGCAATTCGGAAGCCTGGATGAAGTGCTTGACATTACAGAAGTGGAGGGGGTTTTGCCCTGCATTGATTTCTCGCACCTGCATGCAATAACAGGTAAATATAATTCGAGAGAGGAATTTGCTTTTATTCTGGAGCGCGTGGAGGGTAAACTGGGACGTGAAGGGCTTGACGATATGCATATACATGTTTCAGGGATAGAATACTCGGATAAAGGGGAGAAAAGACATCTCGTATTTGAAGAATCGGATTTTAAATACAGGGAGCTTGCGCAGGCTTTTTGCGATTTCGATATAAAGGGCATGGTCATAAGCGAAAGCCCGAATCTGGAGAGCGATGCGCTGGTTTTGAAGGAAGAATATGCCAGAGTAAAATATCAATATTGAACGATGCCCTTATCTACCACTTGCATACAAAGACAATTCGATGGAAGAACTCTCCCCTATAATAGAAAAAATAGAGGCGCCAATCGACCTTGACTTCGAAGACGGCATGCTTCTTATGAAGTCCAAAAACATCTCACTCATAGGAGCGCTTGCCGACCATGTCCGCAAAAGAACCGTTGGCGACAGGGTGATGTTTGTAACCAACTGCCACATAAACTATACCAACGTCTGCATCTCAAAATGCAGGTTCTGCGCATATTTCAGGGAAGAGGGGCAGAAAGGGGCTTTTACGCTTACCATTGATGAGATAATGAAGAAAGCTGAAAATGCCTGGAAAATGGGCGCAACTGAACTGCATATCGTGGGCTCCCTTAACCCAAAACTCCCTTTTGAATATTACGAAGAAGTGCTCATAAGGCTTCATGAAAAATATCCTTCGATGTCGTTAAAGGCATACACTGCAGTGGAGATTGCGCATCTTGCAGAAACAGCGGGAATGAGTGTTAAAAAAGTACTCTTGCGCCTGAAAAAAGCAGGGCTTACAGGTCTTCCAGGCGGCGGGGGGGAGATATTCAATGAAGAGACAAGGAAAAAGCTCTGCCCGAACAAGATTAGCGGCGAACGATGGCTTGAAGTTATGGAAACTGCACACAACCTTGGAATAAAAAGCAATGCCACGATGCTCTATGGGCATATAGAGACGCACGAGGACATTGTTGACCATATTCTTAGAATTAGAGAATTGCAGAAAAAAACCCGCGGCTTCCAGGCATTCATTCCTCTGAGCTTCCACCCTGACAACACAGACCTTCAAAAAAAGGGCATGGTTAAATTCAGTCCAACCGGGTTTGATGACCTTAAAATAATTGCAGTCTCGCGCCTTTTATTGAATGGATATGTCAATAACATCAAGACGTACTGGGTAATGGTGGGCGAGAAGCTCGCGCAGATAGCGCTTAACTTTGGCGCTAACGATATCGAGGGGACTGTAATGGAAGAGCATATCGCGCATGCGGCTGGCGGCGCTACGCCGGAGTATATGCCAAAAGACAGGCTGATTCATTTAATAAAAAATGCTGGCAGGATTCCGGTGGAAAGAACTACGAATTATGAGATAATAAAAGAGTATTGAAATCTATTAAACTATGCGAAGTCCATGAAACTTGTATGAGTTCATTCTTCGATCTTTGATAGATACTTCTCTATTTCTCTTTTAAACTCAGAATAAATGTCAGTGATGTTGTCCATTAGAGGCTTTAATTTCGCCTCATCTATGAGAAAACCGTAAGTTCAATAAATCCTTGTGCCATGTGGGCGTGTCAGGTATTGGTATGTTCTTGTGTGATAATAGTTGTTTCAAAACGTTTTCCATCCCTGTGTAGACATTTTGAAGATATGCTCCTATTCCTACAAGAACTACAAGTTCCTTGTTGGGTGTATCTTTCACCTTTTCTAATTCGATCAAAACTTTTGTAATATTTTCCATCTCCGCATGAACTTTTTCTTTTACACTAGCCATATAACACCAGCCCATCTTTTTCTATAA
>CAYSLW010000077.1:0-8921 GCA_964431955.1 uncultured Candidatus Methanoperedens sp.
ATCGGAATTTTAGGAGGAACTATTATATAAGGTACAATAGTTCCTTGTTAATTCCTATCTATCGATTGGAATTAACCGAACTGTCACGCCAACGTCAGACGAGAAACTGCGTTCTTGTCTCCATTTAATGTATCATGGTTGGAAGACAGCCCTTCACATTCAGGTGTTACCTATAATCTGAGCCGACGCCAAATATTGACCATGAATTAAGGCGGTGATAAATAATCGTTGTTTTTTAAACAACATTCCTCTGTGATTAGCCCCCATATTTAAATACGAGGTCTTTTTACCACACAGGAAACATAACATATGTAATTTATCATATATATCTCTTTCCCTCGTATATGATTTTTATAGACGAGTTCATTGATTTTTGGTGTGAAAAACCAGCACATTTTCTGATTTTTCGGTATTACATATGTCCTGGCAACTTAGTTGCCGGGCTTCACTCCTACCATTCCATCGTATATAAGAGTTGTGGATATGTCGAAAATTCGATTCATTAAAAATCAACCAGTTTTACTCAGCTTCAAGATAGCGGCGGCAATATCCCCTTTTGTTTCCTTGAGCGCGGTTCTTGCATCGCTTTCACTGGATTTTGCCTGTTCCATCACGAGTTTGACATCTTCTTCGGGTATTTTTGCCTCGCGTGCGACTTCCTGCGAGGTTCCCATGACTTGGTAGGTTTTCATACCCCTGGCATCCATTATTGTGACCTGAGCATCTTTAAAAATAATATCCTTTTCAGGCGTACGGATGATCACTTCTTCAACATTTTCTATCTCGTTTACATCAATCCCCATCTGCTTCATCATCGAAGCCATCTTGCGTGGGTTTATACCCTTGCCGAGACCCGGGAACATTCATTTCACCCGCAGCTGCTGCATCCAGAGCCGCACACCGCATTAGGGTTATCTATGATGAACCCTTTTCCCAATTCATTATCTATGTAATCAATTTTTAATTCCTCGATATCATCATGGATGTCTTTGTTGAAGAACAGTTTAATTCCTTTACTTTCTGAAACCGCATCTTCGCCCTTCGGGGACAGCTCTATAGCAAGACCATACTGTATCCCGCTGCAACCCATTCCGGCTGCGAAAATGCGTAACCCGTGATCGTTTTTCTTTTCCTTTTCAAGCAATTGTTTCAATTCTGCTGCTGCAGCGTCTGTAATCTCTATCATTTTGCTTCTCCTTTTTCCCTCTATGTTTTGGGTATATATAAAAATGTTTATTCAGCAAAAAAACTTAAATAGTAAAAAAACGAGTTAATAGCGTAGGCTGATTTTATGACTAGAGAAGAATTGTTGGAAAAAGTAAAGACTGCACGCCCGGCTGTGACCGTTGTGGGTCTGGGTGGTGCTGGCTGCAACATCACAACATGGATAGCAGATAAGAAACTTGCTGGCGGTAAAATAATCGGAGCTAATACAGATGCTGCGCACCTCAGCACACTGACCAGGGCAGATAAACTCATGCTGCTGGGGGAGCGGCTGTGCAAAGGGCACGGCTGCGGGGGATTTCCGGAGCGAGGCTCGGAGGCAGCCAGAGAGAATCTGGCTGAGATCAAAACAGAATTAAAGGATACCAATCTTCTATTCTTAGTTGCGGGTCTCGGAGGAGGCGCAGGCGCAGGCGCAATACCGGTTTTCGGCGGCGTTGGAAGAGAGCAGGGCGCGCTCACCATTGCATGCGTGACCATACCTTTTACCATTGAAATGACAAGGCGTGAAAAAGCACGGGATGCGATTAAGGCGTTAGCCGAGGTGTGCGATTCAATCGTTGTCATCGACAACTCAAAACTCAGGGAAGTTGCGGGCAACCTTCCGTTAAGAGAGGCGCTTTCGGTGGCAAATGCGCTTGTAGGATCATTTGTAAAGAATATAACTGACACCATAACCCAGCCAAGCTTAATCAACCTTGACTACGCCGACCTGCGCGCGGTAATGGAACGCGGAGGAATCTCTTCTATCGGGATAGGCGAAGGCGGCGGCGCAAACCGTGTAGAGAAGGCGGTTTCGCAGGCTCTCTCAACCCCGCTGCTCGACATAACCGATATATCCACAGCTTATGGCGTGCTGATTCACATCGTTGGAGGCGAAGACCTGACGCTGGAAGAGGTGGCTGTGGTCGGGGAGCAGATTATGGAAAAGGTTCCGTATACCAAACGGGTGATATGGGGAGCAAAGGTGGATCCGTCGTTAACAGGCGCAGTGCGCGTGATGGCTGTGCTTACAGGCGTGACATGCCCGTTCCTTGGAGGTGTGCCAAAACCTGCTCCAGCGCCTGTAATTCCAAAAGAAGTGGTAAAACCGATCAGGGAAGCCATGGAACACATGGCAAGAGCCGCGGAAGTAACATATCCGCGAGAAACGATATCTAAGGCAGCGGTGTTCAGCAAGGAAAAGTAGGAGTTAGCTCCTGCTTTTTATTCTTTTTATCAGAGAGGTTAAATTTAAAGGTTGTAAGATGGCGCAGAATGGCGAGAGAAGAAAAGGTATTGCAAAATCGCTATGTACAGGCATTGGCCTTAAGTCCGAGGTTTGTGACTGAAGGCGATAGGTTTTTCATGCTCGAATAGGCGATAGAAACCTCTAACTACTCTTGAAGTGCTGAAATTCCGGCGCGAATAGAAACTTAAGAAAAATTAATTGCAACAATAGGCGCTCTCATGCTCGTATAGGTGACAGGACTACAAGATACTCTTCAACACTGAGAATCAGGCGCTCAAAGATTAACTGGTATCAAGGCAACTATATAATAAATATGCATTTAAGAATTTAAAAACAGAATGTTTATATACTATTTTAACTTTATTATGTATATTTGTGAAATTATCACAAAAATATTTACTAAATAATATGGAGGAATTAAATGCTGATTGAATTTAGTTTAGAAAATTTTCGTTCCATCAAGGATGAAGTCACTTTAAGTTTAGTAGCTTCTCCTGATAAATCGTTAGATAATAATTTAATTACAACAGAAGTATTAAAAAAAGATAACCTATTACGAAGTGCAGTATTATATGGAGCAAATGCTTCTGGTAAGAGCAATGTGGTTTTAGCCTTTAATTCTTTGAAAAAATTGGTAATGATGTCTCATACTTTTCAAAAAGGCACTGAAATTAGTTATTCCCCATTTAAACTCGATAAAAAATATCTTTCCATGCCAACTAAATTCAACGTTATCTTTATTAAAAACAACATAAAATATGTCTATGGAGTGTCTTTTACTAATGAAAAAATTATTGATGAATATTTATATTATTATCCTGAAGATCGCAAAGCAATAATTTTTGAAAGAAAGGACACCAATGACTACAAATTTACAATAGATAAAAGAGAACAAAAATTTTTATCTAAAAAAACCTTAGAGAATGTTCTTTATCTATCGAGTTCAACACAATTGAATTATAAGAGAACTTCTGAAGCTTTCGACTGGTTTAAAGATACTTTGGCAGTTATAGGCGCAACAGATCATCCTCAATTGATTGATTTTACTGCTCGATCGCTGAATAAAGATAAAAAATTAAAAGAACTTATATTGAAAGCCCTCTTAGAAGCTGATTTGGGAATCAACGATGTTTCTGCATCTTTTGAAAAAATATCAATTGAGGAACTGCCTCATGATATGCCGCACGAACTAAAGAAACTTATGAACTTGGGTAAAGGCGACATCGAGAAACTTGATATCAAAACAATTCATAAAGTTCTTGATGAAAAGGGCAATGAATTTAAAGTCGAATTTAATTTTGATGAAGAATCTGAAGGAACAAAAAGACTATTTGCCCTGATTGGTCCTTGGATTGATTCATTAAACAACGGTCGTGTATTAATTATAGACGAATTGGATACCAAACTGCATCACTTCCTAAATATTTTTTTAATTAAATTATTCCAAGATCCGACTCAAAATAAAAGTAATGCTCAGCTAATCTTCACAACACACAATACTAATTTACTTGATTTAGATTTATTCAGGAGGGACCAAATCTGGTTTACCGAAAAGAATCCAAGAGATGGAAGTACAGACCTTTACTCACTTATAGAATTTAGTCCACGTAAGGATAAGAATATTCGAAAAGG
The DNA here is from genome assembly GCA_964431955.1 of uncultured Candidatus Methanoperedens sp. Classification (GTDB taxonomy): domain Archaea; phylum Halobacteriota; class Methanosarcinia; order Methanosarcinales; family Methanoperedenaceae; genus Methanoperedens. The sequence continues at coordinate 4,088 of CAYSLW010000077.1, forward strand.
ATATCTTGTAGGAAGATACGGCGCTATACCATTCATAAGCGAAGAAAGGATATTTTAAAATGGGCGGGTATAAACGAAGAAAATCGAGAATAAGAATACCTCGCAAAGTTTTCGTAATTGTTTGTGAGGGAGAAAAAACAGAAAGAATGTATTTTAATCGATACAAAACAAGATATTCCAATTTAAAAATTGAAACACCTAACTCAAAATATACAGACCCAATTAACCTTGCAAAATTTTCTAAAGAGCAGATTAAAAAAGAAGGGTTAGATTTTAAGAGTGGAGATGCTGTTTGGTGCGTTTTTGATTGCGATGAAAATACAAACGAGGATATATCCAAGGCATGTAGCATTGCTGGGAAAGATGTCAAAATATGTTTTTCAAATCCTAATTTTGAACTATGGTTTTTTTTGCATTTCGACTTTATTATCTCCAAATTAACACGTTCTGAAGTGATCGATAAATTAAGAGAATATATACCAGATTATGAAAAGAATAAAGACTTTTATGATCTTTTATTAGAGAATAGACCAACGGCAATTGAAAATGCAAAAAAATTAATTAAGATGCATGAAACTAATGGAGTAAAATTAATCAGCGTTGAAAGTAACCCTTCAACCCAAGTTCAAAACATTGTTGAAGAAATTCTAAGAATTACTGAGAAATAAGAATTGTTACTTCATGATTTTTAATTTACTTTAAATCATATCTATAGTAATTGCGCCTGAATGCCTGAATCGAATATCAGAACCCAAGAAACCAAAGAAGTATAGAACCATCGAGCATCCCCATAGATGCTCCGCACTTTCCAATGCGGAGTCCGTTACTGCATCCAATAGGCTTTCTCGCGCATCCATGAGAATACTGTCGCCACCGCTGCATAGCAGCGGCGCAGTTCCCATGTTCGTTTTGCGTTTTTGTTTCTTGACGCATAGGAATTTATAAACGCAGTTTCTTATCCCGCTATTGAATAGATAAGTTGATTTCATATTATTTTATTCTGGATTATCAATCCCGGTCAGATAATTAACCACGGAGGAGCACAGAGAGGTGTTATTTATTCTCTGTGTCCTCTGTGCTCTCTGTGGTTTTTTAATTACCGCTCAAAATTGAAATTCTGCTTCACAATCTTAAGCGCACAGTAATTCCCGCACATTGTGCATGCTTCTTTGTCATCAGGTGAGCGGCTGTCCCTTACCGATTTCGCATATTCAGGGTCAATCGCCAGCTCATACATCCTGTCCCACTGGAGGTCGCGCCTTGCGCGTCCCATATCAAGGTCGCGCTGCCGGTCATTGTTCTTCACCATATCGCCTATGTGCGCAGCAATCCTCGCGGTTATCACGCCCTGCCTCACATCCTCCACGTTTGGAAGCGCAAGGTGCTCTGCAGGCGTGACGTAACAGATAAAATCAGCCCCGTACGCGCTTGAGAGAGAAGCGCCGATGGCTGCAACGATGTGGTCATAGCCTGGGGCGATGTCCGTGACCAGAGGACCGAGCATATAGAAAGGCTTCTCCCCGCTCAAGCGCTTCATGAGTTTCACGTTTGCTTCTATTTCATCTATGGGAATGTGCCCCGGACCTTCGATTATGGTCTGCACGCCTGCTTCGTGCGCCCTGTCGGATAGTTCCGAGTTCATGATAAGTTCCTGAATCTGCGCCCTGTCTGTGGAATCATGTATAGCGCCAGCGCGCATGCCGTTGCCCATGCTGAGCGTAACCTCATGCTCTTTCATTATCTCAAGCAGGTAATCGAATTCGCTGTATAAGGGATTCTCTTTCTCGTTATGCAGCATCCATGCCGTCATGAACGCACCCCCGCGGGAGCAAAGACCCCCGAAGCGTCCCTGTTTTTTAAGGCGCTCAACTGTAAAGAGGTTTATTCCGGTATGTATTGCCATGAAATTCGTCCCCAGCCTTGCCTGCCCCGCTGTGATTTTGAAAAGCTCATCCTCTTTCATGTCGACAGCGCTTCCATATTTTCTTATCGCCTCGATAAAAGCCTGATAAAGAGGCACGCTTCCAACAGATAGCGCAGTGGATTCAATCACCTTTTTCCTGATATCATAAAAATCCCCGCCTGTTGAGAGTTCCATGAGCGTATCTGCGCCTGTGGCTTCTGCAATCTTTGCTTTCTGGATTTCCATATCTATATCCACTATGTCCGAGGAAGTCCCGATGGATGCATTAACTTTAGTGCGAAGCCCTTTCCCTATGCCGCAGGGCGATGTTTTGCGGTAAGGACTGACAGGAATCACTATCCTGCCGCTTGCTATCCCGTGCCGCACGAATTCTGGTTCCACACTCTCATTCTCTGCAACCTGTTTTATCTCTTCTGTGATGTGACCTTTTTTTGCTTCTGTGATTAGACTCATAAATATTACCGGTCTTCAAAAAGTGACACTTATACTTAAACGTGTTTAATCAACAAAATTGATTTGAACTCAAGTAAAGTTGATGCCGAAGTTATTATTATTTTTTAAATCTTCCAGAATACTCTTCTGATTTGTTTCTGAATTCTCTATCTATACAACTTGTTCCTATATTAGTTCCATCATCGGAAAAAATAAGGAGCTATTTCACGGTTGAAAAATAACATAATGTTGTTGAATAAAGTCGGCAAGTTGTTGAGAGATGAACCTGAACTGGGGCGAGTAATGGCTATGCGGAAACATATTTTTGTGGATAAGTTGAATGTGAGAAAGATGGTTGAGGATTTTGGTTATTTGATTCTGAAAAATGTCTCCATGATGGGGTTTCCGATTGATGATATTTGCAATGCTGTGGAACGATCAAATAACATGAAGAAAAAAACGAGGATCGTTGAGGGTAGCAGGACGAGAGTTGAAAACATGAAAAGGTTCTTGATGACATGAGGGAACGAGTTAAAAATAATCCAGATGTAGTTAAGAAAAGGAATTGTATGTCTGAGCATCCTTTCGGAACTATCAAGAGAGGTTTTAATCAAGGTTACTTATTATTGAAAGGGCTGATGAAAGTAGGGGGAGAAATGGGTCTTACTATGCTTGCATATAACATTAGACGGGTAGTTAACATACTTGGGATGAATAAATTGATGGAAATCATGAATCCTGGGTAAGTTTAATCTGAATTCGATGTATGAGAGAGATTTAAGTGGGTTTTTACACACTCTGACGCGTTCTGCAAAACTGTGGGGATATTTCTTCTGTCAAAGGTATTGCGTTTAAGAATAACAACAAAATCGTATTCACAGGAAAAAGAAATGACATTGACCTTGACAGGTACCCGGCCTTTGACCCGGACGTTATGCACAGCAGCATTGAAATCACCCGCGGCTGCCCATTTTTCTGCGCTTACTGCTCAATCCCGCAGCTATTCGGTCACAGGATGAGACACCGAAGCATTGACGTAATAGCCAGGTATGCGCAATTCCTCGGGGACATAAGGTTCACATCCCCGAATGCTTTTGCCTATGGTTCGGACGGGAGACATCCCAGCGCCGATAAGATTGAAGCGCTCCTTAAGGCATTACCCTACAAAAGGGCGTTTTTTGGCACGTTCCCTTCGGAGGTCAGACCTGAGTTCATAAATGACAGGGTGCTTGAACTTGTTTCGAAGTATTGCGCAAATACCGCGATAAACTCGGGCGGGCAATCGGGAAGCCAGAGTATACTCGACAGGATAAAGCGCAGCCACAGTGTGGAGGATATTATCATCGGGGCTGAAAAATGCCTAAAGCTATGCTTCACACCTGTGGTGGATTTCATTTTCGGGCTGCCTTACGAGACCGAAGAAGACCTCCGAAAAAGTGATAGTGGCAGACTTTCCAGCTAATACTTCCTCTCTATCATATAATCCGCAAGCCCTATGAGCATCTTCTTCGCCTCGGAATCGGGCAGCGCCTTCAGCGCCGCTTTACCCTCCTCCACAAAACCGAGCGCCTTGTTCATGGCATAATCAATCGAACCCGACTCCTTCAAAGCCGTAATAGCAGCAGAAACCTCGCTTCGCGTGGCATTGCTCTTCCCGAGCGCATCGATGGTAATTCCTTTTGAAAGCGCATGTATCACAATAAGGGTGCGCTTTCCTTCAATAATGTCACCGCCCTGCGCTTTTCCAAGTATCTCCTCAGGCGTTATAATGTCTATTACATCGTCGTATATCTGGAATCCCACTCCTGTCAGTCTGCCAAAATCCCAGAGCGCTCTGACCACTTCCCTGTTTGCACCTGATAATATTGCTCCCATTTTCACGGCAGTAGCGAAAAGCACAGCAGTTTTTTTCTCTACCATACGCATATATTCTTCTTCAGTCACATCTTTTCTGGTTTCAAAATTCATATCCATCCACTGCCCTTCGCATATGTCAGTACATGTTTTCGACATAAGCTCAAGGCTTTCAACACGCTGCGAAGGCTCGCTTTTTGTGCATGAAAGAATCTCAAAAGCTTTTGAGTACAGCGCATCCCCGGCAACGATCGCCCCGGAAACTCCCCATTTTTTATGTACTGTTGTAAGACCTCTTCTAAGGTCAGCCTCATCCATGATATCATCGTGAATCAGGGTAAAATTATGTACCAATTCGATAGCTACTGCCGCCGGAAGTACATTTTCCGGCTTGCCCCCAACAGCTTCTGCTGCAAGCAACATTGCACTTGGGCGAAGCCTTTTTCCTCCGGCATCCAGCAGATGCCGCATGGCTTTATATAACTCATCCGGAGGAGTTATTGGGAGAAATTTTGGGATGGCTTCATCCACCATTTTGGCTTTTTGCTGGAGGATTTCTTCAATCATAAAGCGACACCTCGCTTTATGCGGTGTTCAGGTATGCTGCGCATACCTGTCGTTTGA
>CAYSLW010000078.1:0-6583 GCA_964431955.1 uncultured Candidatus Methanoperedens sp.
TTATTCAAAAGGCATCCCTCTCATTGGTTTTAATGGCGAATTCCAGATAAACTTCATGATACCTGAATATTTTGGTATTGGCAAATCTGTTTCACGGGGCTTTGGGGTTGCTCGTAGATGCAGCCTATAGTAGGTATGCACATAAGTTCGCTATGATACTTTAGAGGCGCATCCACTAAAACAAGGATTGAAACTTGACGAGACAACAGTCCTAAATACAATTACAGCATATTCAAGAGGCGCATCCACTAAAACAAGGATTGAAACAAATGTATTTACAAACAAATAGAACTAATTCCATATCTATAAGCGATATTGCACGTCCCTTCGCTTGATACCATACACGCACCCACAGGATTCTCTGGCGTGCAGGTTTTGCCGAAAAGCTCGCAATCCACCGGATTCGAGAGTCCTTTCAATATACTCCCGCACAGCGGGCAATCGGCGCCGCAGGCTTCGCCATCTATCTCAATGTCAAACCTTTTTTCCGCATCGTATCCTGAAAATTCTGGCTTTATTTTTAACGAAGCGTCAGGAATTACAGGCAATCCTCTCCATTCTTTACTGCACGGCTCAAAAACCTCATGCATCAGCCTCTGTGCATGCAGATTGCCTTCTGGCTTAACTACGCGCACATACTCATTCTCAACCTTAGCAGTATTATTCTCAAGCTGCCGCAGGAGCATGAAAATAGACATCAGAACATCGAGAGGCTCAAATCCTGAAACAACCTGAGGGATGCGGTATTTCTCGGATAATGGCATATAAGGTGCAAGACCGATAATCGTAGAGACATGACCAGGGTCTATGAATCCGTCTATATCGTACCCTCCTTTTAACAGAAGCTCCATTGCAGGAGGGACAAGCCTGTGGGAGCAGAGCACGCTGAAATTGTCAGGTGGATTATTCTTAATTACCTCTGCGGTCATGGGCGCAGTAGTCTCAAATCCAATCCCCAGAAATACGATATGCTTATCAGGGTTCTTTTTTGCAATCCCGACTGCCTCGAAAGGGCTGTACACAATTCTAATATCCCCGCCTGAAGCATTTTCTTTTGCAAGCGAAGAAGTGCTGCCCGGGACGCGGAGCATGTCGCCGTATGTGGTTATTATGGCACCAGAACGGGAAAGATGAATAGCTTTGTCTATTTCTACCTGCGGAGTAATGCATACAGGGCAACCCGGACCCGGCACAACCTCGATGTTTTCTGGGAGCATGGTACGTAGTCCGTTTTTTGTGATTGTCTGTTCATGGGTCCCGCATACGTGCATGAGCTTTATTTTCTCGCTGCCTGAAATGTCTTTTATCTTCTGGATTATCCGTGTTGCTATGGCTTTATCATTGAATATGTTATGCATTATTCTGCCGCCTTTAACATCTCGTCCCAGAGCTTCAAGGTCTCAAGCGCTTCTTCTTCATCCATCTTCGAGATGGCATAACCCACATGGACAAGTACATAATCCCCCACTTTGACATCGCTCAGCATACCGATGTTCGCGTTTCTCTTTACTCCGCCATAATCCAGAATTGCTTCCTCACCATTAATAACCATTACCCTGGCAGGCACTGCAAGACACATGTTTGGATTATTAATCAACAAAGTATAAATAATAGACGTTATAATCATTATAGTAAGAAGAAGGAAAAACGGAAACGATGGTGAAATCATGTTAACGAATAGGAGAAATTTTCTAAAATTAGCTGGCGCGGTTGGCGCGGGAATGTTTCTGGACTTATACAGTTCTGATATTGTTCGGGCAATGGAGCAGGCAGGAGAAAAAGGCGTTAAATTGGTATGGATTCAGGGGCAAAGCGATACAGGCTGCACGGTTTCTCTGGTTCAGGGGAAACATCCCGACATCTATGATGCGATAATGAAACTTAATGTGGATATAAGATTCCATCCAACCATAATGGCAGCATACGGCGATGAGGCAATGGATGCTCTGAAGATCGAACCCGATGTACTTGTGGTTGAGGGGGCAATACCGGATGCCAAATTTGCCAAGGTTGGAGAGAGACCATTCATAGACCTGGTAAGAGAACTCGCAGGAAGGACAAAGGTTGGCGTAGTGGCTGTTGGTGCATGCGCCACGCATGGCGGCATCCCAGCAGCAAAAGGCAATCTGACGAATGCAAGAGGCGTGCGAAGGGCGCTTGAAGAAGGAGGAGTGCAAAAACCTGTGATTAATCTTCCAGGCTGTCCTCCGCATCCTGACCTGATGCTTATTACTCTGGCATCTGTGATTATCACAGGAAAGATACCCGAGCTTGACAGTTTCGGCAGACCCGCGGCTTTCTACAGGAAGATGATACACGATGAATGCGCAAGGAGAGGATTTTACGACAAGGGCGAATTTGCAGAAAGCTTTGCAGAGTCGGACCTCGCCTATGCGAAGTGCTTATGGAAGCTGGGGTGTAAGGGACCGGTAACGCTCTCAGACTGTGCGTTCAGGAAATGGAACAACGGTGTGAATGTCTGCATGAACGCTGGTGCACCCTGCATCGGATGCTATCATGAGGCTTTCCCTGACGCCGTATCTCCTCTCTTCGTGGAAATTGAGAAAATCCCGACATTGCTGGGTATCAATGCTGTTACCGCAGGAAAGGTTGCATTGGGCGTAACCGCTGCCGGGATCGCTTACCATGCTGTAAGGCGGCAGCATAAACCCCCATTCAAAGAAGAAACAAAAGAGGAAAAAGCGAAAGAGGAGGTGAAGTAAATGGCGACCGAGATAACGATAGACCCGATTACGAGAATCGAAGGACATCTTGGAATAAAAGTGACGGTTGATCAGGGCAAGGTTGTGGAGGCTTACTGCGAAGGCACTATGTTCAGAGGCTTTGAGAATATAATGGTGGGCAGAGACCCCAGAGATGCGCCCGTGCTTACCCAGAGAATATGCGGCGTGTGTCATCAGAGCCATAGAATCGCAGGTACCAGAGCGCTTGAGGATGCAGCAGGGATTAAAGTAACAGATGCAGCCAGGGTAACCCGGAATCTCATAGAAGCGGTAACGACGCTCTACTCCCATGCCCTGTGGTTCTATGTGCTGGGAGGACCTGACTACAGCGATGCAGTTACCAAAAGCGGGATGACGAGGCTTGACCCCATAACCGGCGCAGGCTACAGGGAAGCGGTGGAGAACCAGCGAATCCTGCATGAGGCGCTTGCCATTCTCGGTGGAAAGGTTCCTCATCAAATGACATATATACACGGCGGCTTGACCTATGTGCCGTCGGTAGAGCAGATAGTGCGAATATTAACCAGAGTGGCGCAGGTATCAGAATGGGTTGGCAAGACCTCTGATCTTCCTGCTGTGCTTGAGGACAAATTGGCAGGAAAGCCAAATGATTATTCTAAAGGATATGTATTGAATGACGTTGTTGACTGGGCAGTGTTTGCCCTGAAGGATAAAGCCGAGACATGGGGCGTGGGTCACGGGAAGTATATAAGCTACGGCTGTTACGACATGGCAGACGGCTCCTTCTTTGAACCCAGAGGCGTGTGGGACGGCTCAAAAGTAATTCCCCTGGATGAAAAGGTTATAACCGAGTATGTGAAGTACTCATGGTATGCTCCTGAATCAGGAGGAATGGCTACTCGCGATGCACCGCCTCCCAGACCTGATAAAGAAAAATCAGGGGCTTATACATGGGCTAAAAGCACGCGATACGGCACCATGCCCACAGAAGGCGGACCGCTTGCAAGACTTGCCATAATGGGGCTTGACCCCTTTAATCTCCGTAAGGATTTGGGAGGAGGAGCTACCAAAGCTTCAACCTTTAACCGCACCATAGCAAGAATGCAGGAAGCCTTGGTGCTCAGGGATAAAATCGTGGAATGGCTCGACGAGCTTGTACCACTGGCTGGCAAACCCACATGGGTGGACTTCAAGGTGCCGAGTAAAGAAGTCCTTGGCGTTGGGCTATGGGAAGCGCCCAGAGGACCAGTGGGACACTGGACGAAGCTCAAGGGTGGAAAAATCGAGCGCTACCAGATTATAGCAGGCACAAGCTGGAACGCCTGCCCCAGAGACGACAACGGCGTGAGGGGACCCATGGAAGAGGCTCTGATAAACGTGCCAGTGCCCGATGTAAAGAAGCCCATAAACGTGGTGAGAACCATCAGGAGCTATGACCCCTGCCTTGCGTGCACGGTTCATGTAATTACGCCGGATGGTAAAAAGTACAGCATGCAGGTAACATAGGTGAGACCATGGAAACAGTGCTCGTAGAAAGGTTCACACAAGGTATAAGGCTCACCCACTGGATACACGGAATCCTGATAGTGGGGTTTTTGATCACTGGCTATGGCATCTTCAGCGGCTCTTATATATTCGGCGATTATGCCACCAACCTTGCTCTCCACATGATAATGTCCTTTGCCGTGGTAATGGACGGCATAGCGCATCTCTACTTCATGAGCATCTCTGGAGACAGGAGAGCCATGTGGGTGGAGAAGAAGGACATTGAGGATACCATTACCATAGTAAAAAGCTGGCTTGGATTAACGAAAGCCTATCCAGAATACGGTACTTATGACGTAGAGAAAAAGCAGTTCTATGGAAAGTATCATCCCGTTGTCAAGATGAAGTACTGGGCTGACGCTTGTTTCGTTGGTTTTGCTGCAATCACGGGCTACATCATGTACTACGAATCTGTAGCGAACTATGCCGGCTCTTTACTTGGCTTCCTCGGGCTTCCATTGGCGCTGGCATGGATTAGGGCGATACATTTCATTGTGTTTCTTTATTTCCTTATCGCGCTGATAGGGCATATCTATCTCTCGTTCCTGCCTGTGAACTGGGAGGTTCTCAAATCCATGATAACAGGAAAGGAGAATGTAGAGGTACGTAAACCGCATTGAGCAAAAAAATCGCAGTAATTGGCGTGGGCAACCTGCTGATGGGTGATGACGGCATAGGTATCCATGTAATCGAGGCTCTCGGAAAAGAAAAATTACCAGAGAACGTGAAGGTGTTCGACTGCGCTACCAGAGCCTTTGACGTGCTTGAGTGCATAGACGGGTGCGATAAGGCTGTGATTGTGGATGCTTACAAGAAAGGCGGCGCCTCAGGAAGTGTTTACAGGTTCTCTTTTGATCCAGCTTGTACTATGGATGAATCCATAAACCTGAGCATGCATGACATCAATTTTATCGATGCGCTCAAGGCTGGGAAGGAAATTTATAAACTGCCGGCTGAGATTGTGATAATAGGGGTTGAGCCTGAGGTGCTTGAATGCAGGCTTGGTTTATCTTCTAAATTAAATGATGCCCTTTCTGGGATAATTGAAGCAGTCAAATCAGAGATATATTAGACAGGATTAACAGGATTTACAGGATGAACTTTTAATCTCAAATCCCGCTAATCCGTTTTCCGTCCAAAATGATTTATCGGATGGGTTATGGATTTTTGGAATCTGTTTATGAAAAATGTATGCTTATCGAATTACGGAAAGCTGGTCTTAAATCAGAATACCAAAAACCTATTATTGTGTATTATGATGGAGAGGTCGTAGGACAATTTGTTGCGGATATATTTGTTGAAGATACCATTATTCTTGAGTTAAAATCTGTAAAAAGCATAGCGAAGGCTCATGAAGTTCAATTGGTAAATTATCTGGTAGCGACAGGCAAAGACGTTGGATTGCTGATAAATTTTGGAGAACAAAAAGTTGAAGTAAAGAGGAAAGTAAGAGTTTTATCGAATTGCGCATAGATGTTACATCCTGTTCATCCTGTTCATCCTGTTATCCTGTCCAAATAATGAATTTTCAGACAGGATTAACAGGATTGACTGGATACACTTTTATGTCCTTTTTTCAGTCAAAAAGAAAAACAATGAGATGAGAACATTATTTTTTAGATAAACTGCTGACATAATCATCTAGATTATTTTCTACCCAATCTTCTATTTTCATGCACTCAGCGACTACGTTTCTTGAATTATCGAATTTTTGTCTTCTTATGCTTTTAGCTATTGGGTCTACTATTGTTAGTTTATATCCTTCTTGTCTCATTTTTTCGAATAGTAATTCTCTCATATAAGGATCTCTAAAACTGTGACCAACAGCTAAACAGTTAGTTGAATTGAATATTGATTTAGAAAATTCGAAATAAAGTCTATTAAAAGGTGGTTTAAATAATTCCTTATATTCGGTGGGATAAATTATCACTGATTGCACATCTCTCTTATCAGAAATGTCAATTGGAAATTTGATGATTCGTCCATAAGAATCTTTGTACCACGTGACAGAACCATGTAGCTTAAAAAGATTTAAGCTTTGAGTATATAAAGACCCCGGATCCCAAGTAAAATAGCCAGTGTTACCTTTCGGCGTGAAGCCATCTGCATAAGGAATATTCAGTTTTTCACAGACATTTTCTATTATTGGATCATAATTGGTTGTAAAAATTTCAAGGTTAAAATCCTTTCTTAATTTAAACAAATTAGAATATATTTCTTCGCCCTTTTCTATATCCGGGCGAATGCACTTTTCTCGGATGAATCTCAGAAGTTCTCTTTCCAGCTCGGAATAATCCTGTGCCATAGCTGAGATTTTTTGGTCAAATTTATCC
>CAYSLW010000078.1:6683-8833 GCA_964431955.1 uncultured Candidatus Methanoperedens sp.
CCCAATAACGACCTAAATTTGCAACTTTTTTCAAATATCTAAGACTAAATTTTGTGTATACTATTGATTGTTCTTCATTACAATGTTTCTCAAATTCTTTTGTGAATCCCTTCATTGCGGGAATTCCCATGGGAACCGAAGCTCCAGCGCCGATTATGATTACTAATTTATTACGTTCTGGAGCTTTAGGAGTTTTAAGAGCGTCTAAAGTTCTCACGCTTCTTATTACGCTTGGGCTTATTACAGTTCGTTTCATAACTTTAGTTATCTACAACCTCTTCCTCACATACTCCACCGCGTTCCTGAATATCGCCATTCCAGCGCCTTCCTCTGGCAATTCCTCTCTCGTCCATCTCGGATGGTTTGTCCTGTGCTGGAAAGCCTCTGGATGCGGCATCATCCCGAAAACCCTGCCCGTCTCATCGCATATCCCGGCGATGTTATCCACAGAGCCGTTGGGATTATGAGGATAACCTGCGAGTTTTCCTTCTCTGTCCACATACTGGAATACGATTTGATTGCCTTTTTTCACTCTTGAAAGCACTTCGTTGTTCTTAGCCACGAACTTGCCCTCGCCGTGGCGCACGGGTAGGTATATGCTCTCTATCCCCTTCGTGAAAACACATTTTGAGCTTTTATTGGCTTTCAGGTGAACCCACCTGTCCTCGAACCTGCCTGAATCATTGAAGGTGAGGGTGACTTCCTGCGCGGCATAATCACCATCAAAAGCAGGCAGTAGCCCCATCTTGACCATAGCCTGGAAACCGTTGCATATACCGATAATCAATTTCCCAGCATCTATGAACTCCTGAATCTGCTCCCCCAGATTATATTTGAGCATGTTGGCAAGTACCTTGCCCGAAGCGATGTCATCCCCGAAGGAGAAGCCGCCAGGCAGCGCAAGTATGTGGTAATTCGAGAGTTTCTTTGTGCCGTTGAGGAGGTCGGTGAGATGCACGCGTTCTGCGTCGGCGCCGGCAAGTTTGAAGGCATGCTGTGTTTCCATGTCGCAGTTAATGCCGTAGCCTGCGAGGACGAGGACTTTCGGGGTCAATTTACTCATCTCCGAAAGCCTCCCTGTAAAGCTGCCTGCGAACACTGCGGATGTCCTTTAATATTTTGTCCTTTGCGAGCCCCTTCTCTTTTGCCTGAGCCTGCAGTCTTAAGAAGAGTTCAGGTATTTCCGGCGCCTCCTCTCGCAGCAGATGTCTTGCAGCATGGCGCAAAAAATCAGAGCGTGTGGTGTAAAGACCTGCTGAGATAAGAGAGTCTATTTTCTTGATTTCCTTGCCTGTAAGGCGGGCTGTGACGGAGGCGTTTTCCATTGTGTATGCAAATAATTACAAACTATATAATGATGTTGTGGATTCTTTACCGCATAGATAGTTCTGGATATTTAGGGATAAATAGTGTTGTTACATCTAAAGACCAGAAAGTGCACAGCAAGGAAGTCTGGAATTGTATATACTGGATACGGCAGGGGCTTCCGCCGTTCTACGAGAAGGCACGCTACAGGTTCAAAATGGCGACCGCTGGCGAGAGGAACAAGGTGATGATGTTGCTTGATATGAAGGGCTATGACCCTACTTTATCGAAGACTCTGCACCTTTTACCGTGGAAATCAGCAGGTACCAGAAATACGGCGAGCTGCTCAAGAACTCGGTTGAGAGCTATCCACTCCGCGGTAAGATCGTGCTGGTGATGAAGGACAAAGCGTGGGTTGAGCAGGCGATGGCGATGGGAGCGGTGGTGAGGGGCGGGAAACGATGATATATTTTTGTATGGTAAAAGGAGTCGGTTCATACTTCCATTTCTTTGACTTTTGGGTATGAGCTATAAACATAGCGAGTTTTTGGGATGAGTTCGTTGTTCTTGCATACAAAGTTAGTGAATTCTCGAAACATGCTTTCTAAAGACTTGTTGAAATTGGCTAAAACTAAGCTAGGCCAGAAATTATGGAAAGCTTTTTAATTGATTATAAATAAACGGTATATACTTGGTTTCGTAATTATAATAATATGTCTCAGAAGAGGAATAAATATTGGCTACCGAAAAAATCACGCTCTCCCAACTCAAAAACTTCCTGTTTAAGTCCGCCGATATTCTGCGTGGCAAGATGGATGCCTCCGAGTTCAAGGAATTCATCTTCG
>CAYSLW010000079.1:0-8785 GCA_964431955.1 uncultured Candidatus Methanoperedens sp.
TATTTGGACAGGCAATATCACTGAATTTTGATTTCGGTCCGCGAATTCCCATATTAGTCACATAATGGTATATGGGATTAATAGTATTTAAAACATCAGTAGATTATCGGGTCAATACCTAATTATATCTGTTGCTTTTATATCTTGTCTTACGTCCTATAGCGAGCATTTCGCCTAACGGTTCCAGCATAAAAGAAGTTCCGCCGAAGGCGGAATTTTGGTGAGTGCCGTAAGGCACGAACCTTTTATGCTGTGTTAGGCGATGTTGGTCAGTATTCATAATGAATTTATCCTTTTTGCCATTCAAAAATGGTCTTTCTTTTTCTTTGTTGAAAGGTTATATCTAACACCGCCGATGCCACCAACATCCCTAACTGTTGTTGCCTTCTTTTCTAAACCTAAAAACTGCCCCATCTGGTAAGGAATCATAGTATAATCTGCCCCTGAATCCACATAAAAATATTCAGCAATCCATTCATTTTCAGGTCTGAGAAGGTAAGCTTTCGCTACAGGTCTAAATATTATCTCTCCCGTTCGTAACCTCTCTTCTCTGTAATCGAACTCCATCATTAAATTCCCCTCGTTCGGAAGATAAAAGTTTCACCACGAGGAACTTTCCAAAGTACAATTTCCTTACCAGGGTATTTCTTTTTTGCATTCATATAAGCAACTTCAGGGTTCTCACCCGCACATACCACTTCTTTATCCACTATACAAATATACTTATCCTCGTACTGGCTAAGGTCTGCCTTTGTAAACCAGTTAAAAGTTTCGTCCATTAGGATCACCTTTCTACTTAACTATATTTACGTGAGATATTATAATCTTTTCTTTGTTAAACGACCAATGTCGCCTAACTCCTTCATATCCGAACTCAAGTTCGCATATCCTTCCATTCTGGCATAATATCCGAACTTATGTTCGTCTATACCTTCCTTTGTCTGAACAGTCTCAATCATTTCTTACTTCCTTTTTTCATGATTAAATCAAGTGGGCTCTGTATACGACTCAAATCTTTATTGCTGACGTGAGTATATATTTCTGTCGTCTTGCTGCTCTTTGCCATAGGATTTAACCTGCTGACACTTAACCCTCTCCACGGCAGCCTTTCTGAGCCTGTTCATTACCGCCCTGCCTTCTTTTATTTCAGGAAACACGCCCTCTGCTATTCCGATATCAACTCCTGCCTCATCCAAAAAACGAAGCCCTGAGAAGAGCCTTCCTGCCACCTCTTTTAGATCATTCACGCCGCCAAGGATGAATTTTGCGTCGCATTCTATATGCTCAGAACTTTCTCTCGTTGCAATTACGCCAACTTTCAGTCCCTGTTTTCGATAATCATTAACAAGCCTGTTTATCTCAGCCAGCACGTGGCTGCTTTCGCCCTCAACAAGCACAAGCCTCGTTTTGGGGGAATAGTGGGTATAGCGCATGCCCGGTGATTTCACAGAATCCTCAACAGCCACCACCTCGCCTATGCGCTCAATTATTTCCTCTAAGCTTAGCCCTCCTGGACGAAGGAGAGCGGGGGGAGAAACTGTCAGGTCAATAACAGTGGACTCTACTCCTATACTGCTATCCACGCCTTTAATAACAGCGTCAATCCTTCCAGCCATGTCCTTTATCACATGCTCTGCCTTTGTAGGGCTCGGTCTTCCTGAGATATTCGCGCTGGGCGCTGCGATCGGTACGCCTGCCTCCTCTATGAGAGCAAGAGCGATATCATGAGCAGGCATCCTGACAGCGACAGTATCAAGTCCGCCTGTGGTTATATCCGGCACGAGATCACTGCGCTTCAAGATTATTGTAAGAGGACCCGGCCAGAAAGAATCTATAAGTTTTTTTGCAGCGGGGGGAATCTCTCTCACAACCATATAGAGCATCTCGCTGGAAGATACATGCACTATAAGTGGGTTATCAGGAGGGCGGTTCTTTGCCAAGAAGATTTTCCCCACAGCTTCTTTATCTAAAGCGTTTGCTCCCAATCCATACACTGTTTCTGTAGGAAAAGCAACAGTCCCCCCGGCTTTTATGATCTCAGCAGCCTTCTTGATATCTCCGGGAGAAAGAACAAGCGTTATTTTTTTCCCCATTTCTCAAGAGCGACTTTAAGTTCCTTCCGCCTTATCGCACATTCATCAAGTTCTTCTCCATCCATGACCGCATCTATTGCCTGCCTCACAGCTTTTGCGCCTGCTCTTGTTCCCATGGGATGGGCGTGTATCCCTCCTCCAAACTGCATTACCACATCATTCCCCATTATCTGCATAAGCTCAGGTATATGAGCCGGTTGCAAACCTCCCGAAGCCACAGCAAGAACAGGTTTCATGTTTCTCCATTCCTGAGCGAGCACATGGTTCTTTCTGTTCTCTTTAACTGAAGTGCTTTCACATGTTGCAAGCAGGGTTTTTACTTCTTCCTTTCCTCCGTGCATCTTCCCCACGACCGTGCCTATATGGAGCTGGTCAAGACCTACCATGCGTGAGAGCTTTGCAATCACCTGCATCGAGACCCCGTGCACGGGATTCCTTGTGAGAGCGGCATGCATACATCTGTGTGCATGCAGTACAAGTCCGATAGATTCATTCTCTTCTCGAAGGGTCTGGAGCGCAGTCCATCCCACAGGGATAATATCTATCATGATATACTCTCCCCCCTGCTCTTTCACGAACTCCGCGCGCTCTATCATCATGCCGCAGGTCGGAGCGGTGATGTTTGCCATGTACATCTTTCTTTCGCCAGTCTCCTTTTCTGCTTTATCTCTCAGATACAGGGTCTCGATAACTCTTTCTTTAAACGGGTTGAACTTCTGGTTGGTGAGGTTCTCATCATCCTTGACTATATCCACTCCTCCAACCCAGGAGTCATAAGCAACCTTTGCATGGTCTTTTGTTTTAAGGCCTACTTTCGGCTTCACTATAGTTCCGCACAGGGGTCTTTTCTTAACATCGAGCAATTTTCGGATTCCTGTAATCCCGAATTTGGGACCATTGAAACTATCGATCACTTCTTCGGGGAAACTGACATCCATGAGTTTCAGGTTATTCAGGAGCTTCATGCTGAAGATATTGCCTGCTATGCTGCTCAGTATCTGCGGTATGCTTCCTATCTCAAAAAGAGAAGTCGGGTAGGCTATTTTTGCTATGCCCTCCTTTTCGTCCATCTCAAAAACATGCGGCTTGAGCTGCGATGCAAGCTCAGGGCTCAATGTCAGGATATCAGTCCATGTATCTATCGATGATTCACCTGCAAGATTGGTGCACGCTTCCTGAAAATCAACGTCAGATGCGGGCTCGAGCCTGTACTCGCATACAATATCCTTATCAGTTGGTATATAACCTACGTCTATATATTCAAGCATATTTAATCAATCAGATTGTTCTTTCTTAATTTTTCAACTGCCTCTATGCCTTTGTCTGTGAGAACAAACCTCTTCCATGTATGCTTTTCAGGCGTGAGGCACTTTATTAATCCATATTTTTCAAGCTCTCGTATAGCTCTGCTTGTATTCTGCAATGATCTGCCTGTCTTTTCAGCTATCTGAGAGGCTTTTATAAGTTCGCTCTCATGAATTGTTTTCATTACCAGCACCCTTCTATCTACAGCAAGAACCCATTTTGTCAGTTCGTCTATTTCCATTATATTATATTTGACCCTCTGTAATCCTGTTATAAATTTCAAGATAGGCTTCCGACAGATCTCCTTTGTTTTTCCTGAATACATCCTTATCAAGACTCAAGAATTCTCCTCTCACATAGGCACTCCTGTCCCAGAACCTGCAGCCATCAGGAGTTCCAACCTCATCAGCAAGCAGTATTTTACCGTCCTGTGTTTTTCCGAACTCTACCTTGAAATCGGCAAGGATTATGTTCTTTCGCATGAGATGCTCAAACATGATATCGTTGATTTTCTCTGTGGTCTTTGCCACGTATTTGAGCTCATTTTCAGTCATCCAGCCCGAATCGAGGATGTCCTTTGCGCTTACAGGTCTATCCACAGCCTCGAACTTGGTTGTAAACTCCAAAAAACCAGCCGGTATTAATGCTCCCTCTCTTGCATCTGTGTTTTCAGGAAGCTTTATCTCCCCTTTCTCAAACCTTCGCCACAGCGAGCCTGCCACGTAGTTTCTCCATATAACCTCAACAGGAAGAATCTTGAGATTTACCACTCTCATTCTGGTACCGTCGATTTTCTCTTTAAAGTGAGTGGGTATGCCTTTTTTTTCAAGTAGTTTAAACCAGTAGGCAGCTAAGCTGCAGCATACTTTTCCTTTATGAGGGTATTCTGCCTTCATCGCACCGTCGAAAGCGGTTACTCTATCTGTGAACTCAAAAACTATGTCGCCGTCATCTGCGAGGTAGATGTCTTTTGCTTTTCCTTTTCCGATTAATTTCATGGATTGTTATATTGGCCATGAGTTTAAATAATTTATCATATTTTGTAATAAATCCTCTTATGCTTCTGAGACGCTATTTTCAAGCCCTTCTTTCTCTGAAACCCTGTAGCGCATGTATTCTACAATAATGGTTTCTGTACTAACAAACAATATCGGGCCAAGAAGCAATCCCTTTGCGCCAAAAATAATAGAACCTGAAAAAAAGCCAAGAAGTATTGAAAGAGCGCTTACTCCTGATTTCTTCGCTCCCAGGTATGGCTGCAAAATAAGCGGTATGAATATTGTCAGCACAACCACTCCAAAGACCATGATGCCTGCCGCCGCAAAAATATTTCCTATGGAATACATATATGCCGCAACCGGGACATAGACCATCCACACGCCAAGAACCGGAAGAAAACAAAATAATCCCGTAATGATAGCCAGAAGGAATGCGTGAGGCGCTCCAAAAATAGAATATCCGATAAAAGAGACTCCAGTTACTATAAGGGATATTGTTATGTAGGATACGAAAAGCACGTCAAAACTTCTTTTGAGTCCTCTTAGAATGCTTGAAATAAAGTGCTCGTCTTCAGCCGGAAGCGAGGATGCATAAGCTTTAATGAAGTCTATGATTTTTTGCCCGTTGCGCATAAAATGATATGTCGCATATAAGTAAATTACAAATTCAAGAAGAAAAAAAGGAATGCTTTGGACAAAATCCGAAGCAAGGCTGATTGCAAACTCAGTGATTTTAGAGGTTATATCCTTAGCGCTAAGAAAATATCCTGCATAAGCTCCAAATCCCATTCCTGTAATGGCATCTGAAACTGCCGAAATTACAGCGTTTAGTTTGTCTCCAAACCCTGCAATGTCCTGGAAAAACACCACGGCATTTGTATAAAGATACGAAATGGCAAATATGATTGGAAGCCCTATAATAATTACCAGAATCCCGAGAGCTATGTGATATGAACGCGTATGAACTTCAAGCCGCTTAACTATTGGATAGAAAACATACACAGTAATTACTGAAAGTATTAGGGGGATAATAAAAGGATATATCAGTATACCGGCAACCGCAACTGCAGCAACAAAAACAAGCGGATGAGAGCGTAGCTCCTTTGAAAGTCTATTGGATGCTGGCATGGACAACAGGTTTATTATGCAAGGATAGATTTATACTTTGGCTACTTGAGCTTATACCTCTTTTGTGGAACACCCTTAATATACATTTGAATATCTTCCGATGTCACAATAGGTAGTTTCACAGGCACTAATTTCAAATCTTCCATCCTGATCTGTCCACGTTTTATATTTTCAGCCACTGCAAACCAGAGCATCTCTCCAGACTGAAAATTCTCAATTGGTGGATAATACTCATCACATAATAGTTTGATGCGATTCACAATCAGATCAATAACTGCTGGACCACCCAAAAACCCAAAGTCTGTTTGCATTTCGTTTAAAAATACGTCATCTAATGTTTTTACTTGCGTTTGTTCCAATTCAGGTTAAATGATAACGCTTACAGTCCCAGCGCCGCTGCATCCTGCTCGACTTTTTCAGCCATCTTGCCCCTGTATTTCCTGAGCTTTTCCTGCATCTTCTCATCTTTTGTAGCTATTATC
Source organism: uncultured Candidatus Methanoperedens sp. (assembly GCA_964431955.1). Lineage (GTDB taxonomy): Archaea > Halobacteriota > Methanosarcinia > Methanosarcinales > Methanoperedenaceae > Methanoperedens. The sequence continues at coordinate 6,007 of CAYSLW010000079.1, forward strand.
TCGCATGCAAGCAGAGCAGCATTATCACCTCTTCCAATGCCAACGCATGCCACAGGTATGCCAGGCGGCATCTGGGCTATGGAGAGGAGGGCATCCATGCCATCGAGCGAGGATTCAACAGGTACACCTATCACAGGTTTTATTGTCTTTGAAGCCACCACGCCTGGAAGATGCGCTGCAAGCCCTGCTATGGCGATAAAAACCTTTACATCTTTTTCATGAGCCTCTTTTATCACTTTTTCCACGCGCTCTGGCGTGCGGTGGGCTGAAGCCACTGTAACATTATATTCTACTCCGAACTCTTTCAATACATCCACTGCCTTTTTTGCGACAATTATATCCGATGCGCTTCCCAGTATTATCTGTACATCCATATTTTTCACCTTTTCTTAACTATCATGGCTGCAAACACGCCTGCTCCAAATCCGTTGTCTATATTCACAACCGCAAGACCAGGAGAGCATGTCTGGAGCATGCTTGTGAGCGCCCCTATTCCACCTTTGCCAAAACCATAGCCCACTGAAGTGGGCACGCCTATCACAGGTACATCCACAAGTCCTGAAACCACAGAAGGCAAGGCGCCGTCCATGCCTGCTGCAACCACTATTGCTCCAGCGCCATTTTCATACATCTCTGCAAGAGGCTCGAATAACCTGTGTATCCCTGCAACCCCAACATCGTATGCCTTTATTACTCTGCATCCCATCACTTCTGCTGCAACCGCAGCCTCCTCAGCAACAGCTATATCAGCAGTGCCTGCCGCTATCACCCCCACAGTACCTGCACAGCTATTTTTATAATCCTGCTTCTTAATCACAACTGTCCTTGCTATGATATTTGGCTCTGTAATAAAACCTTTGGAAATTTTATTTATTTCTTCAACAACCACTTCATTTGTTCTCGTCACAAGACAGATGCCGCATTTTTTTGCAATATCTAAGGCAAGCTTCGCCGCATCATTCGGTTTTTTCCACTCTGCCAGAACAGCCTCAGGCACTCCTTTTCTGCACGCTCTTCCAAGGTCAAGACATGCTTTTTCAGTTTTTTCAAGAGCAAAAAGGCGAAGCTGCTTTTTCGCTTCATCCACATCGATTGAGCCTTCTGCAAGCAGCTTTAAGATTTCGTCCATCTTCAGCTCAGCACCTCATCCAGCTTATTCAGTTCTGCGGCACGCTTTATCTCTGCCGCTATCCTTCTCCCCATGGACATGTCCTCATAGACATACTCGGAATAAGGAGAGCCTGCCGGGAAAAGGTTCGTACCAGCCACTATTCTTGCAGATATCTCAAACACCTTGAATTCAAGCTTATCTGTGAGCACGGTCTCAAGACAGAAAGGACCTGTCATGCCTCCGAATAGTTCAATAGACTTCTCCACAACGCGCTCGCCCATCTCAAAAACCTCCTGCATCAAAGATTCCCTTATTACAAGGGGCATGTTGCCTGTCACAACAAAAGTGGGCTCTACCTGCACATCTCCAGCTCTGAATATCTCGTCCACGTTAGATTCTATTCTCCTGTCCATTCCCAGCATCTCAAGGCTGCCTTTGCTTAAAGTATAGCCTTCATTAACAATAGGTGAATAGAAATAGTGGAAGTAATACCTCGTCCCCTGTACAAATTTCTGAATTGTATAAGGCTGAGAGGCATCAACACGCCTCGTAAAATCCTCATAATCTTTTGCGATAAAAAATCCTCTGCCGCCTTTAGCGCCGTAATACTTCACTATCACAGGCGAAGCGATATTTTCAGGATCCGTTATCTCTTCAGGCATGGGCAAGCCTGCACTTTCAAGCCACTGCCTGCTTTTCTTCCTGTCGGATTCCCATTCCAGCACCCTGCGGTTGCCGAACACCGGTGCGTCGAGTTTCAAAAAATTATCCGCTCCAAAATATTCTACAAGAGAGCCATGAGGGATTATAACAGCATTTTTTTCTCGAAGCTCCTGGGTTCTTTGTATCAATTCCCCATAGTCCTTCAATACAATAAACTCATCCGGTGTGGCTTTCGGGTATGCGCTGTAGAATTTTGGTAGATGACCTACAGCTATACCAAGTGTTTTGAATCCCTCTTTCCTCGCACCGTGAAATATTTGAAGGCTGGTATGCGAGCAAAGGGTGGCTATGGTTATATCATGAGGATTGAGATATTTAACCATGTTTTTCGTCATGTTCCTCCTTTTATTTTTGAATAAGACTCCGCCAGCACAAGATTTGTCCGAACCACTCTTTTGGCGAAATCCAAAAGCTCTACGGTGGTTTCCCTCAGAAGCCAGACATTTTCCTGTTTATTCAGAACTGCCCCGTCCTCCACCATCCTGCGTGCAGGGATTTTTACATCCTTTACCAGCGCTCTGTGAAGGATTACGCATTCTTCACCTGTTGTGCAGTTGAAGAGCACTGAGCCAAATCCGATAAAGCAGTTATCACCAATCGTACATGGTCCATGCACGATGCAGCCATGCGTTAACGAAGTTTTATTTCCGACAATTACAGAAGAGCCTGAAAGCGCATGGATCACAACGTTGTCCTGTATGTTGCATCCGCTTCCGATAATAACTTCTGAGTCAGGTTCGTCGGCCCTGATGGTTGCGTTGGGGGCAACGTATACGCCTTCTTTTATCTCGACGTTCCCTATGATCACGGCAGATTCTGAGATATACGCTGCGCCATTCACTATTGGCGATTCTCCTGCCGGGTTTTTTTGCAACATCTTCTTATCCTCTTATGATATTTTATTAGTAATTATGATAAAGTGATATAAAACTAACGGTGTAAATT